>JACMNL010000120.1 GCA_014378525.1 Bacteriovorax sp. | reverse complement strand
ATGAATTAGTAAATGGAATTACAGAAGTAGCTAGGAAAACAGCACAAAGCAGTAACAGCTGCCGTTGCTTCCTTCCGGACCTGGCGGGGTTAACCGAACATACCCTTGCCGCTCCCTAACTACCGGTTGCATATTAATAAAACGAAGGGCCTTGTGTCAAGATTATAACTTTATAACGTCGCGTCCCAGTCCACTATAATTTCCCTGTGTTTGCAGACAAATTCAGTGAGATGAAATAATATACTGCTAATGAAATACAATCTTTTCCTTTTCGACCTCGATGACACACTTCTTGATTTCCAGGCTTCAGAAAAACTTTCTTTTAAAGAAACTTTTAAACACTTCGGAATCGAGTCCGTCGATGACATCCATAAAACCTACAAAGTCGAAAATAACAAACTCTGGAAACAAATCGAGAAGGGCGAAATTGATAAAGATTTTTTAAAAGTTGAACGTTTCAAAAGAACTCTTGAACAACATAAGTTAGAAATTCTTCCGCACAAGATGGCCGATTTTTATATGGAACAACTTCCACTACACGTGGTCTTAATCGAAGGTGCAGTTGAAGTTCTAAAATACTTAAAACAATTCGGTGAAATTGGTGTCATCACCAATGGAATTGAAGTCACTCAAAGACTGCGAATTAAAAACTCTGCTTTGAAAGATTACATCGATTTCCTTGCCGTTTCTGAAGAGTGCGGATTCGCAAAACCCGACGTTCGTTTTTTTGAATTTGCTGCTAACAAAGCGAAAATTTTTTCAAAAGAATCGACAATTATTATCGGCGACAGAATTGAAGCAGATATTTTAGGTGCTAATAATTTTGGAATAGATTCTTTGTGGTTTAATCCACATATTCAGGAAAATTTAATTAGTGTGACGCCGACTTTTACTGTCAGTAAACTTTCTGAAATTCATAACATACTTAAGTAATTTAAAATTTGCTGTAAGTCGCACGTTTCTCTTTAAAAAACATCGACAACATTCGTGAACACTCAAAATGACGAAGCCCACCCGTGACAGGAAAGCTGTGATTTAATTTCTGATCTTTATAGAAGTTATAATTTAAACTAAGTGCTCCGCCTTTCGTATCATATGCTCCAAAATATAAATGACTTATTCTCGACTGAATCAGCGCACTCAAACACATCGGGCATGGCTCAAGTGTGACATATATAGAGCAGTCGAGGAGACGCCAGTTCTTGATTTTTTTACAGGCTTCAGTAATCGCTAAAACTTCCGCGTGGCCGCATGGATTGTGGGCCTTCTCTTTATGATTGTGTTGTCTCGAAAGTATAACGCCGTCCGAATCTACGATGACTGCCCCTATAGGGACTTCGTCTTCGCGATAGGCTTTATCAGCTTCAATCAAAGCTTCATCCATAAACCATAAATGATCGTTCATTATTTTAGACATGGGCGAATTTCATCTTACGTTTGCTATTTTTCTGCTTTTTCCACAAACGCTCAAGGCTTGTATAGCGTTTTTTATTACTCTTACTATCGAACTTAAACTGCACACCATATATAAGAGGGCGCCCGATAATATCCCGACGCTTACTCATGACCACTCCGCGAAGGAGGACATTTTCTGAATCGACAGTTGCATTCATAATAATTTCTTCACCGAGTTTTATATCTTCAAACATGGCCACGCAACCGGCATGACGTCTTAAATCAGTTAAGCGTGCCTGGTAATCTTTTTCATGTGACTTAACGGTAATTCTTAAATCATCTCTGTATCTAAAGTCGTATTCCCACCAGTTGACTCGCGGGTAATAAATAGGAGAGGAAAGAATGTACATTTTCAGAATAAGAATCAGCGTTGAGATTAAATACAATATTCCGATGTGATCATTATTTAATACGTAGAACTGCTCATAAATTTTGAACAACAAATAGAAGAAGAGCATCACTGAAAAAGTCCAATAGGTATAATAACGATGCTTGATTGTTTTATAGTAAGGCTTGGCGAGCCATAGGAAAAAAACAAGCCTGACACCGAGTCTAAATTTTGGGTTATCTACAATCTCAGTCATGATGGCGAGATGAATTAGAAAAAAGAATGCGCGCATCAAGAACTTGATAGTTTTAGTTTCTGATTTAAAGGTTTGCTCAATACTTTCCATTTTTACATTATCCCTGATTTTAAATTTTTTCATATAGTTTTCAAAAATTGGCATAATCAAATCTTGATAATTTTGTAGTTGTCTTTTTAAGTCGCTTAATTGATCATTTTTAAATTAGATTAATTTTAAAGGAGATACTATGAAATTGCTTATCCCTGCTCTTGCGCTTTTAAGCACAACAGCAATGGCCGCTGATTTAAAGTGGAACATGGAAGGACGTTTTGACTACGGAAATTCTACTGTAAAACACGAAACGAATGTTTCTACAAACAACTACAAAGAAAAAAGATCTGAGTTTTACTCAGGGATTATTCGTTTAAACGCTGCTGCTACAATCACTGAAAATCTTTCTGCAAGATTCAGATACAGACTTTCATCTGAGCAATCAGCTGCGACTCAACAACGTGACCTAACTTTCGGAAACGTAGATTATTTCTATGTTGATCACAAGAGCCAATGGTTTACAGCTCGCATCGGTAAATCAAATCAAGTTGAATCTGTTGGTCGCGAATATTTCGTTTCAGGAACAGACTACAACGTAACAGCATACAAGTTTGGATCATCAGGAGCTGCTGGTACGACTGGTTATTCACCAATGAACACTGCTGTTTACAACCAAGTTAACACTGATGCTGGTTTATACCATGTTGGTTTATCTTTAATTAACAACACTGCTCTTGAAGGACAAACGTTTACAATTTCTGCTTTCAACCCAGAAAAGAAAACGGCTTACACTGATACTGCTGGTGCAGCTAACGATTCTAAATCAAGCAAAATGGGTCTTGGAGCTTACTACAATGGTAAATTCCTTGATGGTCTAGTTCAACCTACACTTGGTTACACTAATTTCGGAATTACTTCTGAAACTGGTAACCCAACAACTGCTAACAATGGACCAGATTCAATTAATAATAAGTTAATGGCCGCTGGTATCCGTTCTGAATTTGCTGGTTTCGTAGTTGATGCAGACTGGAAACAATACAAAAGAGACAACGCTGCTCTAACAGGTGCAACATCTACTGCAGACAAAACAACTTCATACTACGCTAACGTAGCTTACGCATGGGATATGTTCGTTCCTTTCGTTAACTACATCCACGACAAATACGACAGAACTGCTGATAACACAGCGACTGTTGGTGACTACAAGAGAGATGCTCTATCTGTTGGGGTTCAAATCAGACCATACAAAGATAACAACTTCAGATACCATGTTGCTTACACTAGCGACGTAAGAAAGAACGAACTTGCAACTGGTGCAACTGCTGATACGAAAGTTAAAGCAAACATGATTGTTGCTGGTATTAAATTCGACCTATAATTTTTTAAATAAGATTATCCATAAAAGGGGCTCCGCAAGGGGCCCTTTTTTTTTCTCAAATAACATAATCCTGACAATACAAAATAATCCCAATTCGCTATTATCCAGCTAATGAATCAAATTTTTAGAGAGGTTTTCTATGATTAAAAACTTACTTATGTTTCTTGCGCTTACTCTTGCTGTTAATGCTTCTGCTGCTCAAAAGATTAACGGAGCGGGTGCTACATTTCCTTATCCAATCTATTCAAAGTGGTTCTCTGAATACCAAAAAACACACAAAGATGTTGAGTTCAATTACCAATCAATCGGAAGCGGCGGAGGAATTAAACAAGTTCTGGCGCAGACTGTAGATTTCGGTGCAACTGATGCTCCAATGTCAGACGAAGAATTAAAATCAGCTAAAACTCCAATCAGACACATCCCAACTGTACTTGGTGCAGTCGTTGTTGCTTACAATGTTAAAGATGTTCCTGCTACTCTTCACCTTGATGGTGCAACTCTTGCTAACATTTTCTTAGGAACTGTTACAAAGTGGAATGATGCTTCAATCGCAAAATTAAATCCAAAGGTTAAACTTCCAGCAACAGACATTCTTGTTGTTAGAAGATCAGATGGATCAGGAACGTCAGCAGTATTCACTGAATACCTTGCTAACGTATCTGCAGACTTCAAAACTAAAGTTGGTGTTGGTAAAAACGTAAACTGGCCAGCAGGAATCGGCGCTAAAGGTAACGAAGGTGTTACAGCAATGGTTGCTCAAACTGACGGAGCAATCGGTTACACTGAATTAGCTTACGCTGTTAACTCAAAGTTAAACGTAGCTTCTATGAAAAACGCAAAAGGTGAATTCGTTACTCCTTCAGTTGCTTCAATTACATCTGCAGCAGCTTCAGTTAAGAAATTTGACGGTGACCTACGTATCTCAATCATCAACGTTGATGCAAAAGGTGCATACCCAATTTCTTCTTTCACATACATCCTGCTTCCAGATGACAAAGCGAATGTTAATCTTAAAGAAGTTAGAACATTCCTGGGATGGGCACTTAAAGAAGGACAAACTTACGCTTCAGAACTTTACTACGCTCCACTTCCTAAGAAGATGAGCGAGGCCCTGCTTAAAACATTAAAGTAATTAGCAGTTCTCTTTCCGGTCTCACTGAAAAAATGTAAGTGGGACCGGACTTTTTAAGCAAACCAGATCAACTTCACCATTAATAACACCACAATAAAAATCAACATCGGTCTGATAATTTTCGCCGCCGATTTTGTCGCGTAAGTCGCTCCAATATAAGCTCCTATAACCATACCAATCGCCGTAATCGCACCGATTTTCCAATGAACATAACCATTGTGTGCATAAGTTGCGAGAGCTGTTCCAGCAGAAAATGTATTGGCCAGTTTTGAAATCGCAATTGATTGAAGCAGTGGATAACCATTTACTAAAAACAGTGAGAGAAACATAAATGTCCCGCCACCTGGCCCAAAAAATCCGTCATAGAATCCACTCAGGAATGCCGTGATGAAAAATAATCCCCAATGCGGTTTTACAAAATCGACATGCTCTTTTGAAAATCTTTCTTTGTTCCAGACCACCCATAAAATTACCGGGCACATTATGATCATCAGGTACCGAAAATATTCTTTGGATAAAATCATAGGCCCTATCGTACTTCCGACAAAAGATCCACAGGCACAAATCAAACAAAAAACGAGTCCTTCACGCCAGAGTAAATGACCCTTGCGTGCATAGACATACAAAGCAACGGCAGCACCCGTCACACCGACAATTTTATTTGTTCCTATCGCGTGTGCCCCCGCGCCAAGTGCAATTGAAAGAGTGGGAAGTGAAATGAGTCCACCACCTCCAACGACCGAGTCAATTAATCCAGTAAGAAAACCCATGAGGGTCAATAAATAATTATCCATCCCACCAATCTAAATTGATAATTTCTATTTTTCAATTAGCATTAGTAAATGAATAAACAAATCCAGAAATTTCTAGAATCTGCTGAAAAATCTATCCTTGGCAAACAACATGAAACAAAAATGGCTCTCTGTTGTTTTTTATCTCACGGACATTTGTTGATAGAAGATGTTCCCGGCATGGGAAAAACAACATTTGCAAAAACGATGGCGAAACTTCTCGATTTAACTTTTGCGCGCATTCAATTTACAAACGATCTTATGCCATCCGATTTAATCGGCATCCAGATGTTCGATGCCAAAGAAGGCAAATTTAATCTTATTCATGGCCCGATCTTTCATCAGTTTATACTTGCTGATGAATTAAATCGCGGAACACCTAAAACACAAAGTGCTCTGCTAGAAGCAATGGAAGAACGTCAGGTCACTCTCGATGGAGATACGATTGAACTTCCAGCACCTTTTTTCGTTGTGGCCACACAAAACCCGCGCTCACAAATCGGAACTCACCATCTTCCGGAATCTCAACTCGACCGCTTCATGATGAAAATTAAAATTGGTTATCCTGAAAGTCAGTACGAAAAACAAATTATCTCAAATGACTCGCACACAGAAAATTATCAGAAATTATCACCGGCCATTAATCACACTGAACTCAACGATCTTTATCAAAGTGTAAGAAGTGTTACAGTGAGTGATAAACTTCTCAATTACGTATTAGCACTTCTGGAAAACTCACGAACGAATAATTCTTTCCAGGGTCTAAGCCCCCGCGCAGGAAAGGATATCGTAAAGGCAGCAAAAGCTTGGGCCTTTATCAGTGGACGTGATTTTGTTCTTCCCGATGATGTTCAGGCAATACTTGCACCGGTCATCTCACATCGACTGGCCCCATTTCAAAATCAATCATACGATCAGGATCATGAACTTTCAAAGTCACTTATTAAAATGACAAAGGTTGATTAATAAAAATATTCAGCAAGCTAAGAGATTTTTTCTATAAACGTGCCTCGGCCTCGAAAAGAGATCATCCGATTTATATTCTTCCGACGATCGACGGACTTAAAGTTATCGGCCTTAATTTAATTCTATTGGTTATGGGCTTAACCTATGCCAACAATTATGTTCTTTTGTTTAACTTCGTTTTATTCTGCCTGTTTCTTGGATCAATGTTCTATACGCATTTTAACTTAAACGGACTGAGACTGGTCTCTACTCAATTCCCATCACTTCACGCCAATGAAAACGGAACACTTTCTCTACACTTTGCAACTAAAAACGCACAGGGGAATTATTTTATCCGCCCTTATTTTAAAAGCTCTCTACTTTCAATCAACGACAAAAGAGAAACATTCCCAGTATCTTTTGCAGACAAATCTGAAGTAAATATTTCAATTTGCGGCCTAAAGCGTGGACATGAAACTATCGAATCCATTTATGTCGAATCACTTTTCCCGTTTAACTTTTTCAGATGTTTTACTTTCTTTCGCGTAGACCAGGAATGTTTTGTTTATCCAGAAAGAGAAAACCTGAACCTTCACGAAGAAGTTGAAGTTATTGAAACTGATAAATCTGAAGGAGATGATTTTTTTCTTCGCGATTACCAGATAGGCGATTCACTAAAACGTGTCGACTGGAAAAAACTAGCGCAAACCAATCGCTGGTACACTCGTCAGTTTCAATCCGCAAAACCTTCGCCTGTTATGCTGGTTTTTAATCAGACTGTAAAAGAAGAGACACTTAAATCAATTTGTTTCGCACTCCATGCTTTTCACCAGCAGGATATTAAATACGGCCTGCAGCTTGGAAAAGAAATTCTCATTGCCCCGGAAAATTCTCCACGTCATCTGAAACATTGTCTTCGTGAGCTTGCCAGTTATGAAGCTTAAACTCATTACACTTTTTATTATCGCAATAAATGTTCTTCTGTTAAGTCAGGAAATACCATTCAACGTAATCGCACTTACAATTTCCACGCTAATATTTTCGCTTTTTATTAAAAACAAAATTGCCCGCAACACTCTTAAAATAATCTTACTCGTTGGTTCGATCATTTTACTTCGTTACCAGTTTAAAACCCTTTTAGTCACGGAATGCGGAGTTTCATTCGTACTATTACTTTCTTCGCTTAAATTCTGGGAATTAAATGAAGAACGCGATCACTTCAATATGTTTCTCATTTTATCACTGTGCGAATGCAGTATTTTTCTCTTGAATCCAACTTTTCTTATTTTTACTTTTGGTATGGCCAAAATGCTTTTCTATTTTTACTACATTTTAAAAATAAGAAATTACGACATCACACTTCTAAACCCCAGACGCCTTTTACTTTTAGTCACACCTTCAATAATTCTTTCATTAATTCTGTTTTATACGTTCCCGCGTTTTACTCAGGGTTTTATCAACTCATCAGACATGCAGTATATAATTTCCGGCGGAAGCTCGCGCCTGGACTTCAAACAACTCGGCCCACTCTCTGTTTCTTCAGAGCAGGCATTCAAAGTCACTGGACTTGAAAAAACCACTCTCCCTGTCAGGATTTTATACTGGAGAACAAGCGTACTGTGGCAACTAACCGGGCAAGAGTGGAGTGCCGCGAACTCAAACCTGAAACAAATAAATCCGGTCCTCATCGAACCACGCTTCAAATACGACGTTGAAGTTTTCCAGGATTTCAAAGAGTACATGCCTGTTCTTGACGGATCCTCATCAATCTTAAACTCAAACCAAAACTTTAATTCCTATAGTGACAATAGTTTCAGATTAAAAACGATGTCCCGTGCGAGTCTCTTCTATACGGTCGTTGGAAACTACGCTGACAGATCAAAAATCCTGACTCCCATCATGGAGAAAAAAGGACTTCGTTTAAAATCCAGTCGTATCGATGAAATTAAAAAAGCTTATTTTGAAAACGCTGAAAACTCATCAAGTGATGAAGCAAGACTTAGAGAGCTTGTAAAAATTTTCAAAAATAGAGTATTCGAATACAATCTCAATCCTCCGGCCTACAATTCCATTGAAGATTTTATTCTCACAGGAAAATCAGGATACTGCAGTCATTTCGCATCAGCGTTTACTTATCTCGCTCGTGTTTATAATCTTCCTGCAAGGATGGTAAACGGATATCTCGGTGGCCAGATGAATCCTTTCGACGGCTCAGTTATCGTCCGCGAACTGGATGCACATATCTGGGTAGAAGTTTTCCTGAAAGAAAAAGGTTGGGTAAAAGTTGATCCCACTGCACTTGTTGCACCTGCAAGAATTGAAATGAGTGCCGACGACTTTAACAAAAAACTAAATCCCTATATAACCATCTTTAATATTAAGGTCGACCGCGACCTACTCAATTTCAAGTTTTTTGAGAACGCTTCTCTGTGGCTCAATTCAATGAACTCAAAATTCAACACTAATGTTTTCAACTTCGACCGTGAAAAACAATTGGCTATTCTAAAATCATTCACACCAAAATCTGTTTCGATAGGATGGATTTTTTCACTTTCACTCAGTCTTTTCATGATGATTTTCTGGTTAATATTTTATTTATACGGCAAAGAAAAAATCTCACCTGACGAAAAACGATACCGCCGCTTCTTAAAACGCATGAACTCATATGGTGTCAGCAAAGAGCACTCTGAAACAATTTCACGTTTTCGCGATCGCTGCCTCGGACTTTTTCCCAATGAAGCACCCTACATAAACAATGAGGTGGCCCATTATCTGGTTTCTTTCTATAAATAGTTGCCTCATTGCCCCAAAAATTGTAGGTTCGCAAAATGAAAAACCTCCCAAAAACATTTGCAGAACTAAATCTTATTGAGCCTTTGAAACTTGCGTTGAGCGAAGCTGGATACATTACTCCGACTCCGATTCAGGCAGAGGCGATTCCATCGTTGCTTGAAGGTAAAGACCTTCTTGGTTGCGCGCAAACGGGAACAGGAAAAACTGCGGCTTTCGCACTTCCAATTCTTCACAGACTTATTACTATTCCTAATAAGGCAGCACCGAGACATGCTCGCGTTTTAGTTTTGACTCCAACGAGAGAACTTGCGATTCAGGTGCACGAAAGTTTTGTGACATACGGAAAAAATTTAAATTTAAAATACGCTGTCGTTTTCGGCGGTGTTGGCCAGTCTCCTCAGGTAAAAGCAATCTCTCCCGGTGTTGACGTTATAGTTGCAACTCCCGGCCGTTTAATGGATCTTATCGAACAAGGATTTATCAAATTAAGTGCTCTTGAAGTATTCGTTTTAGATGAAGCTGACAGAATGCTCGACATGGGTTTCATTCACGACATCAAAAAGGTTATTAAACTTCTTCCAGCGAAAAGACATAATTTATTTTTCTCGGCAACAATGCCACCTGAAATTGAAAGACTTGCAAACTCAATCCTGGTTAAGCCGGTTAGAATTGAAGTCACTCCAGTTTCATCAACTGCAGAATTAATTTCTCAGCAGGTGATGCTGGTTGACCGCGAAAATAAACGCCCGCTTCTAAAGCATGTTCTTGAAGATAAAGATCTAAAACGCGTAATCGTTTTTTCGCGCACAAAACACGGCGCTAATAAAATCGTAGAGTACCTCGGGAAAAATGATATTATTGCTGAAGCGATTCACGGAAATAAATCACAATCAGCAAGACAAAAGGCACTGGAAAATTTCCGCGCAGGAAAAATCCGTGTCCTGGTTGCAACAGATATTGCCGCTCGCGGAATTGATATCGACGACATCTCTCACGTAATTAACTACGATCTTCCAAACGAAAGCGAAAGTTATGTTCACCGTATCGGTAGAACGGCCAGAGCTGGTGCTTCGGGAATTGCAATTTCTTTCTGCGATGCTGATGAAAAAGCTTTCTTGAAAGACATCGAAAAACTTATTGGTAAAAGTATTCCAGTCATTGATAATCAACCATTCCACTCTGTGAAAGTTGTTGAAGCAAGAATGATGTCAGCTTCAAAAGCAAAAGCAATTATCGATGGTGAAAACACTCTTAGGGGTGGTGGCAGATCAAGAAATCCACACGCACGTCGTCCAGGTGGCGGTGGTGGAAACAGAAACAAGCCTGCTCAGGCAAAACACAAATAGTTATGAGTGAATCAGTTCTTAGCTGGAGTGCTTTAATTATCGCCGGACTTTTTGAAGTTGTATGGGCGATCTTTTTAAAAAATTCAAAAGGCTTCTCTGAACTCACTCCTACAATTTTATTTATTGTTACACTTTTCATCAGTATGTTTCTTCTCGCGTATTCAATGCGCACAATCCCCATGGGTATTGCTTATCCTGTCTGGACTGGCATAGGTGCAGTCGGAACAGTTTTCGTTGGAATTATGTTTTTTAAAGAAGATCAAAGCTTTCAAAAAATCATCTTTCTCTCGGTAATATTGATCGGAATCATCGGTCTTAAACTCACTTCAAAGCACTAATTTTGCAGCTTTTGCCCTAGACAAGTTACGGATTACTAACAAACCCAGATCTTCCGTAGCAATAATAAATTAATAGTGATAGTATTAGCGCAAGCACTCTGTTAGGGTGCAGAAAATGTTAATGTCAGTCGCATTTAAGATTAGTGGTCCAGTTATTCGGCTCTCCTCTTTAGCGGCCCCAACGCCTTAAGGAGGTAATTATGGGTAGAAAACTTTATGTCGGAAATCTT
>JACMNL010000019.1 GCA_014378525.1 Bacteriovorax sp. | reverse complement strand
GCTTCATACATCAAGAAAAAATACTCACTTCTTATCGGTGAAAGAACTGCTGAAGCAATCAAGATTGCTATCGGGAACGCTTATCCATTCGATGATGAAGTTAAAACTTACGAAGTAAAAGGACGCGATCTAATTGCTGGTGCTCCAAAAATTATCGAAGTCACTTCAGATGAAATTCGTGATGCTCTTGCAGATCCTGTTTCAGAAGTTGTTGAAGCAATTAAAATTTCACTAGAAAAAACTCCTCCTGAACTAGCTGCTGATATCGTGGATAACGGAATCATTTTAGCTGGTGGTGGTGCTCTTCTTGCTAACCTTGACGTACTCATTAAAGAAAAGACAGGCCTTCCGGTATCTATCGCTGAAGATCCTCTTACTTGTGTTGTTCGTGGTTGCGGAAAAGTTCTGGAGTCTCTAGAGCTATTAAGACAAGTAACGATTACTTAAAACGAGAGAGGCCTTCATGGCAGAAAGCTCTACTCGGGCCAGAATTAATTTTATAAAGTTAAAACAAGAAGAGCTATCATCAAAGATAGCTCTTTTAGTTTCTGATAACGGCCGGATCATCTTCTGGAAAGCGGCCCCACGTTATTACGAAGGGAAAGCAACTCACTTCGATGTTCGTCAGAATAAAACTTATCTCACTATCGGCGAATGTAATATTCACCGCCGTCTTACTAATGAGCGCATTTGTCTCAACTTCACGATTAATGACATTGAGTATTTTTTGAGAGGAATGGTCGTCGAGCAGATGGAAGAAAATCTGCAGATGGTTCTTGAACTCGAAGACGAATGTTTCCGTGTAGAAAAAAGAAGCAGGGAAAGACTTCACACTTATCCGGTGTATGAAGTTTATGCTTATTTAAAATACCAGAAACAACAGACTAACAATGTTGTTTTCTTCAATAAAAAAGAACAACAAAGCACCGACTTCTTTTCTGAGATCGACAACATCCAGAAAAATAAACTGCAAGGTTTAACTAATGATCTTCATATGGAAGACACCGAAGATCTGGCCGGCTTTCGCGTAGAAGACTTATCCTCATCAGGACTTAGTTTTTTTGCCAACACAAAAGAAAAAGAACATATCCTCGATGCTTTCGGTGAAGATAAATTCACAATGATTTTAAATTTTGAAATGCAGGTCTTCAATCTTGAAGAGGCGAACATCGTTTATAAAATAAACTATATTAACTCGCAGTTTTCCGGTGTCCCGATGTATAAAATCGGAATCAACTTTAAACCGAGCCCAAGTTTAAAGAGAAAAATCGAAGATCATACCGGCATCACTCTCGACATGGTTGATTATCAGAAAGAGTTTGAAGAGTTCATTAAGAATGAGTAACAAAACCCTGGTCATTTTTTTTTCCACGTTCGTTCTTTCTTCATGCAGCGGAATGGGGCAGAAGAAAGTCGCAGAACAACTCAAAGGAAATGAAGACAGCTTCAATTACACTGACAAAAACGGCCAGTTCACAGTGAAAAGCGCTTCCGGTTACGATAAAAAAAATAAAACTTTTTACACTAAAAAAACCCTGGAAATTCCGGGTCGTCAGAAAGATAAAATTCTGGAGCAAAGTGTAGTCATCTCTTCCGTAGGAGTTTTGAAAAAAACTACACCGATACTTCGGCCAAAAATTTCACAGTATAATGTCTGGTTCGACGGTAAAAAATATTCTTCGGAATTAAAAATGAACGTCGCAAAAAAATCCATCGATGTAAGGATGACGAGTCCGGAAGCACAATGGAACGGCGTAAAGCAGGTTAAGTTTCCCAATTCTAAAATGATTCCATGTTTTTTCTCTCAGGTCATTGAATGCGCCAAGATCACAGGATTTGTAAAAAAAGCTTCCGAGAAAAAAACCGGTGTGATGAATTTCGTGGTTATCTGGGAAGGCTATCCCTATTTAAATGAAACTTTTTCTGATTTTCCCAGTGAGCTTTTTTCTAAGGCTGAGCTGGAATACGATGGCATGACAAAAGAGAAAGAGAGACGATTTAATTTAAGAGTTGCAGGCCAGTCAATTTTTTATGTTCTTAATGATAAAGACGTCATGATTAAAATGTTCTGGGTCTCTCAGGGAATTACTATGACCAGTAAATCTGTGGCAAAAGAAGATCCTTCCCAGGAAGACGCAGGAACTATAGGCGGCGGTGATAATGAGTAGGTTATTACAAAAAGCGATTTATGCTTTTGTGACAATCTTTGTTGCCCTCACTGCAATTTTTTTCGTCATCAGACTTTCTCCCGGCGATCCTGTTGAAACAGTTCTGGGCGGAAAGGCAACTCAGCAAGAGATGGCAAAGCTAAAAGCTCAACTCGGGCTCGATCTTCCAATGCATTCTCAATATAAGAATTATCTAATCGGACTTGCTCACGGTGACCTTGGTAAAACAATTTTTGGTAACAAAGATGTGAAAGACCAGATGAAACAAAGAATGGCGCCGACTGTGATTTTAGCTGCTACATCTGTGAGTTTTGCAGCTGTTATCGGCATTTTTCTGGGCATCATGGCCGGTTATAAAAAGAATAAAAATTTTGATAAGTTATCGCGCCTCATTTCACTTTTTGCCTTATCATTTCCAATTTTTTCTCTCGCACCATTAATGGTTTTAATTTTCTCCATCAAACTAAACTGGCTTCCGGTTTCTGAGTGGGGAACTTTTAAGCACATGGTCCTTCCAATCATTACTCTGGTTATTCCTTTGAGCGCAATCGTCATGAGAGTCACAAGAAATAAATACCTGGAAGAAGTTCACTCTCAATGGGTCATGGTTACCCGTTCGAAAGGACTGAGTGATGTCGCGATCCTGTTACGTATTTTAAAAGTTTGTTTGCCGACTATTCTCAACGTTGTTTCAATCCAGCTCTCGGTTGTGATTGCGGGAACAATGATCACAGAAACTATTTTCGATATTCCCGGTATGGGTTCCCTTTTATTTGATGGAATTCAAAACCGCGATTACCCTATCGTTCAGGGAGTAATTGTTTATTCGACAGTTACATATATGATTATTTATTTCCTGGTAGATTTTATTAACGAAAAACTTGATCCAAGAACACAGAGCTAGGAGTTTATGTTTAAAAGAAAACTCACAAGCGAAATGAAATGGGGATTTGGAATACTTGGGCTCTATGGAGTCTGGGCGATTGCCTGGTTTATTTATAGTTATTTAATTAAGGGATCTATTCTTCATCCTTACGTTCCTGAGCTTGATATGAAAGTGGAGCTTGCGCTTCCATTTACAAAAGGTCTTGTTTTAGGCGCTGACTTACTAGGAAGATCACTGCTTGAAGTTTTATCTGCAGGACTTACTTATTCATTAACTCTTTCATTCATTGTGACAATTACAACAGCATCAATCGGAATCCTGATGGGCTACATGGCCGTCAAAGCACCGAGCTGGTTTAAAATGCTTTTTGATCTTTCAATTAATCTTGTTTTTATTTTCCCGAGTATTTTAATCGCGATCATGATCATGGCCGTTACTGGTCAGTCGATGAAAGGGCTGATATTCGCGATGGTAATAACCGGTTGGTCAGGCTATGCGAAGATTGCACGGGGAGAGTCGAAACGGGTTCTCGCTTTAACATATGTTGAAGGAGCTCGCGCAATTGGAATCGGTGAAGTGAGATTGTTTTTAACACTCATTGTTCCGGCAATTCTTCCGGTGATGATTGTAAATATGGTGTTAGGAATTAGTGGTGTTATAATAAGTGAAGCAGCACTGGGATTTTTAGGACTTGGCGGAAGTCCCTATTCATGGGGTGCCATGCTTTCGGCCGCGAAAACTGTTTTACTTGAAGCGCCTCACATCGCAATGATTTTAAGTTTAACAATGGCCGGATTAATTATTGGTTTAAATTTATTAGGAGATGGACTGAGAGATTATCTCGATCCAAATAAAGGTTAAGTATGAGTCAACTAGGACAACTTGTTTTTACCGGACTTAGCGGTCTGACATTAAATGATGAAGAAAAGAAATTTATCGAAAAAGAAGATATCGGTGGAGTCATTTTATTTTCAAAAAATTATGAATCACCGGCGCAGCTTGCAGAGCTTGTAAATAACATCCAGGTTTTAAGAAAAGAGTATCCGTTATTCATCTGCACTGATCACGAAGGCGGGAGAGTCGTTCGATTCAAGACTCAATTTACCCAGTTTCCTCCAATGCTGGAGATTGCAAAACTTGATTCGCCAAAACTGGTTTTTGAAGTGGCAACAATCATGGCAGAAGAACTTCTTGCTTGTGGTGTAAACTTAAACCTTGCTCCTGTTTGTGACATCTGGAACAACGACCAGAATAAAGTTATCTGGGACAGAGCTTTTGGAACTGATCATGAAACAGTTTCAAAATTTATTTCTTCAATGATCAGGGGATTTGAAACCAATCACCTTATGTCTTGTGCAAAACATTTTCCTGGACATGGAAATACATTAAAAGACTCTCACTATGATTTACCGATTGTAAAAAAATCACTCGAAGATATCAGGAACGAAGAACTTCAGCCTTTCATCAAAGCAGTGAAGGCCAGAGTCGATATGATCATGATGGCCCACATAATTGTCGAAGACATCGACCCGGAATTACCTTGTTCACTTTCTCCAAAAGCTCACCAGATTCTTCGATCCGAACTCAAATATAAAGGCCTTATCCTTTCAGATGACATGCAGATGGGGGCGATTACAGCTCACCGTGGAACCGGTGAAGCAGCGATGATGGCAATCAAAGCGGGAAGTGATTTAGTAGAGTATCGTGATATGTCTGAAGCGATGTTGGGACTTGAAGGACTTAAAAAAGCTCAAAAAGATAAAACAATCAAAGCAACAGAGTTCGCTGACAGACTGACTCGTATTGAAGATGCAAAAAAAGCTTATTTCACTGAGTACAAACCGATCTACGTTCCGGATTTAGAGAAAAAATTCAACCGCAAACAAACTCAGCTTTTCGTTGAAGATTTAAAAAAGAAAATCGCAGAAAAAAATAGCAGATAATCGTCCTCGGTTATCTGCAATCCGACTGGACAATATTTCCACATATCACGCCTCTCATCAGAATTTTATTTTATCTGATATCATTAACTTATGATGGAGATAGAATGCAAAAGGCCCTAAAAGGTTTTTTTATTTTTCTGTTAAGTTTTATGTCTGTAACAGCGTTTGCAGATTTTAAAGATTTAACTGAAGATCAAAAATTTGAACTTTATAATGAATCCTGCGAGAAAGAGCAGTACGCTAGCTGTTATCAGGTTGGTCACTGGTATTTAAAAAACAAAAAACAAAATCCAAAAGAATTAAAAAAATTACAGGAAGAATTAAGTCCTCTTACTGATGAACTGCATGCACTTCAGGCAGAAAATAAATTACGTACTGCTGCTGAACGGGTTGATCTTCCGCCTGAAAAAGTTCAACGCTATAAAGAAATTACAAGTCTTCTATCCGAAGAGCAGCAAACTGCACTCAGTAAAAAAGCCGCTGGCGAAGCAATGAGAAAGGCCTGTGATGGCGGAGAGAAAGTTGCGTGTAAGGAACTCTCTGGAAAAATAAACTATGAAGGTGCGACTTTTCTTTACTGGACTGCACTTATTCTTATTGGTCTTGCTGTATTTTTAATTGCAAAAACAATTTTCCAGGACGAAGATACTTTCCAGGCCCAGGAAAAACTTGAAGACAAATCACAGACTGATGATATTTCAAAACATGGTTTTGTTTTAAGATATTCGCGACCATTTTTTAAACGTTATTTCAGCCCTATTGTTTCAGGGATGAAAAATAAAAAGCGTTTCAAAGATGCCTACCGCAGAAAACTAGCAGCAGCAGGTCTCACGAATGTCTTAACACCTGAAGATTTTTTTGCATTTAAACTTTTCCTCATCCTGGGTTTTCCGATTTTATTCATGGTCATCAGAACTTTTCTTGAAGAGACATGGACACTTCAATTGATTCCGGTTCTGGGTTGTATCGGATTTTTCTATCCGGACTTCTGGATCAGTGGAAAAATCTCCCAGCGCCAGAAAGACATTATTAGAGCAATGCCTTTTGGTGTTGATATGCTTGCCCTTTCAGTTGAGGCAGGTCTGGATTTCATTGCAGCGATGTCGAAAGTAATCGAAAAAGCAAAGGCCAATCCACTTACAGAAGAATTTGAAATCCTTATCCGCGAAATTAAAATTGGTGCAAGCAGGGCTGAAGCCTTGAGAAATCTTGCATGGAGAGTAGACCTTATTCAAATCTCCTCTTTTGCAGCAACATTGATTGCTGCCGATTCAGTCGGGGCTTCAATCGGTCCGATTTTAAAATCTCTGGCCGTAGAAATCCGGCAGAAAAAATCTGCTGAAGTTGAAAAGGCCGGAGCAACCGCTGCAACGAAAATTCTTTTTCCGATGTTGTTTTTAATTGTTCCTTCTGTTCTTATGATTGTATTCGCCCCAATTGTCCTGGAGATGATCGGTGGAAAATAAAATCTATAAATTGAAGGGAAGTAACGGTGAAATCGTCTGCAACAAGATGATACTGGCGACAAATACGTTATCCCGAATGAAAGGACTTATGTTTTCTGAAGAGCTGCCGGATTGCGACGGATTTTTAATTAAGCCAGGCAATTCTATACATACATTTTTTATGCGATATCCACTGGACATCGTTTTTTTTGATAAGAATTTTAAGATCGTTAAAGTTCTCTACAATGTAAATCCGTGGAGAATGACGAGGATTTATTTCAGCTCACGACAAGTGCTGGAGATGAAAGCAGGAACACTTAAAAAGAATCTGAATCAGGGTGATACACTTGAGGCCATATGTATAAGTTAGTTGTAGTCGGTGGAAAATTAAGAGGTCAGGAGTATATCCTGAAGAACGGAGAAAATGTTCTGGGAAGAGAAGCTTCCTGCGATATTCATTTTGCCGTTGAAGGTGTTTCAAAAAAACACGCAAGCATCACTGTTGCTGACGATGTGATTTATGTAAATGATCTGGGAAGTGCCAACGGAACTTTCTTAAACGGAAGGATTGTTAAAAAAGCGACAATGAAGACCGGTGATAAAATCGGACTTCCGAATTCTATTTTACAGGTCGTATACGTCCAGGAAAAAAAGGTTGTCGTTAAGAAAAAAGTAGCGGCACAAAAAGAAAGAGAAGAAACAATCGATGAAATTCTTCACGGAGGAACTCCTCCTGATAATATCGTCGGGAAAATTTTCTGGGCCTTTAAATATAAAGTTATGCCGCTCATCCATGGTATAAATCAGGAATACGAGTGGAGAATTCTGCTGGCAATTTTTACAGCAGCATTCGCACTTATCACAATCACACTTACCATCGGACCGGTTCTAAAAGATTCGCGCGCCGTACTTATGAACGAAATCCGTATTCGTGGAACTCACTATGCGGAAGAAATCAGCAGGACTAACACTAAAGCACTTGAACAAAAAACCTTAGAGCGCGTTGATACAACATTCCTCGATGGCGCCAGTCAGGATGGTGTAGAGTCTTACGAATTGATCGATCTCGACGGACGTATTTTAAGACCAATATCAAGACTGAACGAATATTCAAATGATCCTGTTTCTGTCCAGATCAAGGAATGGTTTGCGAGTCCAAGAAATAGAAACCAGAAAGATGCAAAAATTCTCTCTCTTGAAGGCGGGAAAATTGGTATTGGAAAACAAATTTTCGTTTACGATCCAAAAACAGGAACGCAGGAATCAGTTGGGATCATCGCAATTCGTTTTGCTCCAAGTACACTGACAGCTGAAGCATCAAAAAGTACAAGACTCTATCTAGAGTCTCTGGTTACTTCACTACTTGTAGGTATTTTATTCTTCGGAATTGTCTATTACTTAACACTGAGACCGATTGAAGAATTACGCTTTCAGATTGAAGAAGGGTTAAGAGGAAGAAGAAGAAGTGTCGAAAGTAAGCTTCTCTTCGAAGAATTCAATCCGGTGAGAAACGCGATCAATACCGGATTACAAAGAATTCGTGAATTACAACGTGACGAAACAGATATTGATCCAAACGATATTGAAAGCGATGATACATATGTAAATACCCTGCTGGAATTCATGAACGGAGCTTCGGGGCCAGTCATCATTTTAAATTCTTCAAAAAATTTAGTGAAGATCAATACGGCCGGAGAAGATGTTTGCGGAATTAGACAGTCGATGTCTGAAGGAATGAATATTCTGGATATTACGAAAGAGCGTGGTTTCGCAGCTACTTTGATTGAATTGTGTGACAACTCATCAAACAACGGTGGAACTTCCCAGTCAGGTCATTATGAACTGCAGGGAAAACAATACAATATTTATGTCAACTCGATGATGGGAAAAGATAACTTTGCAAAAGGATTTTATATTTCCTTTGTACTGGATAATTAACAGGTAAAAATGGCAGCTAACGTAAGAATAACGACTGAGCTAAAAAATCCATCAGAGATGGGTATGCACTTTCGTCTTCTTTGCATGACTGGTCCGAACAAAGGAAAAGTTTATTACCTTATTGGTAAAAGAGCTGTTATCGGGCGTGGAGAGACTGCAGACATTCAGATTGTTGATACTAAAATATCACGAGAGCACGCAGAACTTTCTTTTGCCGACAAAGCCTACACGATTACTGACCTGGGTGCATCGAATGGAATCATTGTCAGTGATTCAAAAGTTAAGCAAAAAAAATTAAGTGACGGCGAAAAAATTGTTATTGGGCAGACTGTTTTTAAATACAACGTAATTGAGGTGACTCAATCAAATGAAATGGTGATTGCTGAAGCTAACCCCGACTCGGCAATGGCCAAAGATATTAAAAAAGGACTTAAAGTAAAAGTTCCTGTTAAAGCTTCCAAGGGGGAAGAAGAATTTAAAGTAGAGAAAGTTGATGTTAAAGGAAACAACAGGACCCGCAATATTGTTTTTGGAATCATTGCTGTCGCTATGGTTTTCATAATGTTTGGAAGCGATGATAAACCTGCTGCTTCAAAAACACCTGGAACAGAAAGAAAACCAGGGGAAGAAATTTTTAGTGAAACGATGACGGTAAAACCCAGTAAAGATGATTCTGAAGTAAAAAAGAAACTGGATGCACTTGTTCAGAGTGGAAGAAGAGAATTTAGCGAAGGAAATTATTTTCGTGCAATGGAAGATTTCAGGCTCGCACTATTGTTGAGCCCAAACAACGGTCAGGCGAGTTTTTACCAGTCTAAAGCAAAACAGAGACTGGATGAAGAGATTACGGCCAACTTTGAAAAAGGTGCGCAGGAACAGGACGCAAAAAAATTTCAGGCCGCGATTGTTTCTTTTTGTAGTGTGGCCCAGTTAATTAAAGAATACCCGGATGATGAAAGATATAAAAATGCGATGGTAAAACTTAGTGCAATTGAATCAGCACTAGGAATGGAGAAAGGTGAAATTAAGTGTTTCGAAGAGAAATCAACTAATCCAGGAAATTGACCTAGGAAAAGATGTTCTCGCGCATGACTATTCAGAAACTATCTTTTTGATCGGAAGATCGAAAGACTGTCATATTGTACTCGATGATAAAAAGATATCTCGAGAGCACGCACGCATTATTCACAAAAGTGGTAAGTGGTTTATTGAAAAAACCAATCTAAATAATATTTGCCAGATTAACGGCGAAGATTTTGACAGACATGAGCTTGAAAGCGGAGATATCTTCACTGCAGAAACTTTCAGCATAACAGTCATGTCGGAAGGACAAACTGAAGTCAGCAAAGTTCAGGATGAACCTGTCGTCAAAAAAGCTCCTGCTCAAAAAATAGCTGAACCAGAACCGCTAGAAAAAATTGAAGCTCCAAAGGCAGTAACAAAAGCTCCTATAAAGGCCAATACAACAGCGACAGATTTAAATATTGCAAGAATCGAAACTGAAGACGCTGATGAAGTTATTTATGATCAGAATTCCACTGGTGAAATTGATATAGGTGACCTGAGCGAAACTCCTGCTACAAACGGTTCCGATGATACGGAATTCCAGGATGAGCCGGAAGATGATCTTGGACTAAATCTCAACAATAATGAAAGCAGTTCTGCTTCACTGATTAATCAGGACACAGATGCTGATATTGTCATTGCAGAAAATAATTTCGATGCACCTGCCGGGGACGAAAATGCTTACTCGCTGGAAAATATCGATAGCAGCAGTGATGATGAAAGTACAAAAGTCATGCAGTCGTTTGCTTCAATTTACCTGGAGCTTTTCGGAGACACTGCACCTTACGACAGATACATTGTTGAAAACGAAAAAACATTCATTGGACGTGATCCAGCTAAATGCCAGATCATTCTAAATGATACTGAAGTATCCACGGTACATGCTGTCCTTACAAAAAATAATATAATGGTGACGCTGGAAGATTTAAATTCTTCCAATGGTACAATCCATAAAGGCGACCGCATAAATAAGGTTATCCTTGGTCACAATGACGAATTCGTTATTGGCGGTGTAACTTTTACCCTCAAGATAAGATCTGAATTCCTTAAAGATGAAAGCTCAACTCTTATGGCCGTTGATGAAAATCAAACGGTAGAAGTTGAAGAAGTTGTTGAAGTTGAAACAGAAGAAGGTGAACATCTCGATGCACTCGGGCAGATGGTGGCCAATGAGCCTCAAGAAAAATCACTTATCAAACGTATCTGGAAAAACGAAGAGCAAAGAAAAAAACTTATTTATGCAGTCGTTGGGATTGTTTTAGTCTGGGTTCTCTTTGGACCAGAAGATAAACCAGTTACTCCCGGCCCGAAAACAACAATTAAAAAAGTTAAGGATATTCCGACCACTAAAACTTCGCAAAAGAAACTGACGGAAGAACAAAGCCGTTCTTTTTCTGCTCTTTATGAAATCGGAAAAGACCACTACCAGCACGGCCGTTACAGAGAAGCGCTTAACGAACTTCAAAAAATCGCAGCTGTTGATCCGAACTTCAATTCAAGTTTACAGTCTTTGATTTCACTTTCAAAAGAAGGTTTGAGCAAGATTGAAGAAGAAGAGAAAAAACGCCAGTCAGAAATCCAGTCTGCTGAAAGAAAAGCAAAAGTAAAAGCACTGATTGAAAGTGCACGCGAATATACTAAAGATCGCAGAGTGGATCTTGCAACAAAAACTTTTAACGAGATCACACAGCTCGAGCCGGAAAATCTTGAAGTCACCAGAATGAAACTGGAGCTTGAAGACTGGCAGAAAGAAAAACAGAGAAAAGAACTTGAAGCAGCGACGAAGAAAAAAGAGCGCGAAGATAAAGTTGAAAAACTTAAACCAGGGAAGACTCTGTATCTTCAAAAAGAATGGTTTAAAACTATCAGCAAGCTTGAAGATTTTCTTCGCATCAAAGATATGGATGATGATTTAACAACTGAAGCGACAGAAATGTTAAAGGTTTCAAAAGAAGAGTTAAATTCTGCAGTAGCACCGCTGATAGGTAAAGCGAAGTCCCTTCTGGAAGGACAGGATTTAAAAGGTGCATACGAAGTTTATCAGCAAATTCTAAGAATCGAGCCGTCAAACTCAGAGGCATTGAATCAGGTTGGTGATATCAGAGAGCAGCTGGCGACCCGTGCAAGAAAAATTTACCGCGAGGCCATCATTGCAGAGTCTTTGAGCTTGTTCCAGGATGCAAAAGAAAAATTCCAGGAAGTTCAGCAGATCTCTCCTGTCGATAGTGCTTATTACAAAAAAGCTACTGAAAAACTTAGAGATTATCTGGAATAAAATATGATTGAATTAAAAAGTTATGGAATGCAGTCACACCAGGGCCCGCACTTAAATCTTAATGAAGATGTAGTGGAAGCTGATCTGGTGAACAATTTATTTATGGTAATTGATGGTTTCGGTGGTTCAAACATCGGTGACCGCGCGGCCATGATGATCAGGGATAATTTAAAAAGATCCTACACTAAAATTGCGATTGATCCGGAAGCCACACTTCCATTTTTTTACAGTCACAAATATCTGATTGAAGGAAATGCTTTAATCAATGCATTCCATACGGCCCATCAGAATATTAACCGTGATAATGAATCCAAAAGTCTGGATAATCGCGGAGGCGGATCAGTGATTGCTGCGGCGGTTGCGGAGAATATCCTGACTCTGGTTTCGACCGGTAACTGCGTAGCTTATTTGTATCGAAAGGGTCACCTGAGTATTGAGGTATTGCCGGATTCACTGGCGAATCTCAGCCGTGATCCCTACCAGTCATATCTGCATTCAGTTCCGATGAGTGGGATTGGTTTGTTCGAAGATCTTCATTATTCAGTTCGCGAATTGAAAATTACTGAAGGTGATATCGTCGTTATGCTGACAGATGGTGCTTATGCCAGACTCAACGTCGATGAAATCAAATATACGATAGAAAAAAATCTGGAAAGTGAACTTGAAGCGATCAAGGAACTTTTCAAATTATCCAATGAAAGAGGCAACCTCGATAATCAGTCTGCGATCGTTTTACAATTTTAAATAAGAGACTATTTTAGTAGGGCAACTGATCAACTTTAACATTGATTAAGAAGCTGATTTAGTTGAGAATAGTTTAAAGAGGATGAATATGACATCAAGAGTTTTAGTCGCAGATGATAGTTTAACTATACAAAAAGTTATCGGGATAACATTGGCAAACAGCGGATATGAGCTGGTTGAATGTGTGAACGAAGAAGAACTATTCAGAAAAATTCAGTCAAATCATTTTGATCTCATTCTTTTAGATTTTAATCTTTCAGATTCACGTTCAGGTTACGAACTTTCAAAACAAATAAACAATGTTATGCCTGGAGCTGCGATTATCGTTATGCTCGGAACTTTCGATACTATTGACGAAGGCCAGTTCGCTTCATGTGGTATTTCGGATAAAATCGTAAAACCATTTGAAAGCAGCAAGTTCATTAAAAAGTGCCGCGATCTTCTTGAAGGCGTGCGACCAACTCCTGTAATAAGTGCAGAAAAGAAAACTGACGATGATCTTTTTGGATCTAACGATTCAAGTGATGATCTTGATTTATGGAAAGTGGATGCACCAGCAATGTCTTCTCATGAAGAAGAACCGACTGAACATGCGTATGCTTCAAGTGATTCATCAAGTCTTGATCCATTATCGAGTGAAATCGAAGGATGGGGATTTGCTCCTGGAACAGCACTAGAAGATAAATTTCATAAAACTTTTCCACCGGTTATTGAAGAGCCTTTTGTTGAACACAACATCCTCGACAGACTTCAGTCCTCTTCAAATTTCGTACAGGATAATAATGGGGTTGATGACTATGAAACAGATCCATCGTTTGAAGTACCGGAAGATTTAAACCGCAATCTATTATCTGAACTGGATGAAGAGATTTCTGCCGAAGCTTTCTGGGCCGTTGATGAAGTGGTTCCAGTTAAAGCTGAAGAGTATAAAGATATTCTTGAAACTAACCTTGAAGAAGTCACCGCGGATCTTACTGATACAATCCAGTTGTTTAAAGAAAATGAATCGTCGAAAAAAGCTGCCTCGAAAGTTGTACCTGCTTCCAAGAATGATGAAGCCGATACAATTATCCACATGGACCAGGACGAGCTTGTGGAAAAACTCAAAATATCTCTGCGCCCGATGATCGAAGAAATGGTGCGCGAGTTCTGTAAACAGAATGCTGAAAAAGTAGCATGGGAAGTTATCCCTGATCTTGCGGAAAATCTGATTCGCAAAGAATTGAAAGAAATTTCTGATTCAGTTCAACACTAAAGAATTTTAAGCGAACTCGAAAGAAATGAGCGAGTTACTCCGTCGATTTCGACGAGTGCTTCACCATTTTTTCCGATCCCCATAAATTTCCCTTGGTAATCAAATCCATCGTCATCGATCATGACCTGCTTCCCGATGTGATAACAAGCTTTGTAAAACTGTGTCTGCATTTCGTTGATGTCATCGATTCTGTTTTTTAAGATGAAGCTGTAAAGCTTCGCTGGAATATTTTTTTGATCTTCAGGTGTTAATTTTAAAAAGTCAGAAACATTTCCCAGTCCGTGTTTGTAATGTCCGGGAACAGTTGTTTCTGGAAGTGAACCAAGGTTGAGTCCAAGTCCTGCAATCACGGTTTCAGCATCAACGTATTGAGCGATGATACCACCACATTTTTTGCCTTCACTTGTCAGCATATCATTCGGCCATTTTAATGAAATCGAAACACCGTATTCTTTTTTCAGGAATGCTGAAGTGAGAACTCCAATTTCAATCGGTGTAATTGTCGGAACAGGATTTGGCTTCATCGTAAAACTCATCGCAATACTATTGGCGTATGAGTCCCACTGACTTCCCTTTCTTCCAATGCCAAGCGTTTGCTCAGATGTCGAAATTAAAATTTCATTGTCATGGCTTTTTAATTCAACAAAGTTATCGCGAAGATAAATTTGAGTAGAGTGAATGGTATTAAAATGTGTATGGTACATTGTAATTTGATCGTTTTCAGGCTTAAAATGTCTCTAATAATCCGGCTAAATTAACTCAAAGGAAAAATAATGTCATCTTATACTGACTTAATTGAACGTAGTACCCCAAGAAAAATTCAATACACCGTAAATCCTAACCCTTATGCAAAAGGCTCAGTGATCGTAGAGTGCGGCAATACAAAAGTTTACGTCACAGTTTCAGTTGAAGAAGGTGTCCCTCCATTCTTAAAAGGAAAGGGAGAAGGATGGCTGACTGCTGAATATTCAATGCTTCCATCTGCGACTCATTCGAGAAATAAACGCGAAAGAAATGGGGCAAGCGGAAGAACGCAGGAGATCCAGCGATTAATCGGAAGAGCATTAAGATCAATTGTCGATATGAAAAAACTTGGCGAGCGCACAGTGCAGATCGACTGCGATGTTATCGTTGCTGATGGTGGAACTCGTACGACATCAATCTCCGGAGCCTACGTTGCTCTAAGTCTCGCTGTAAAAAAATTAATGGATGAAAAATTAATCAAAGAAAATCCAATCATCGAACAACTGGCCGCGATCAGTGTTGGTATCAATAAAAACGGGAAGGCGATTGCCGATTTAAATTATGAAGAAGATTCTTCGTGCGAAACAGATATGAATATCGTTATGACCCGCGGTGGGAAGTTCGTTGAGATCCAGGGAACAGCTGAAAAAAATCCATTCTCACACGACCAGATGCTTGCCCTTCTGGACTGTGCAAAATCATCGCTTGAAGTTGTTTTCCAGAGACAAGATGAGATTTTAAAATAATGATTGAACTAATTTTAGCCTCGGGAAATGCACACAAAGCAGAAGAGTTCGCTGAACTCTTCGATCCAAAATTAATTACTGTAAAAGCTGCTCCTGAAAAAATCGATGTAGTAGAAGACGGCGAAAGTTATTTTGAAAATGCTTTGTTAAAAGCAAAAGCTTATTATGATAAATTTAAAGTGCCGGTCATCGCAGACGATTCAGGATTAAATGTAGCGGCCCTTCCAACTGAGCTAGGCCTTCACTCGGCACGCTTTGGTGGAGACGGTTTAAAGGACCGTGACCGCGCTGAACTGCTGCTTAAAAAAATGGATGGCATCGCTAACCGCGAAGCTTTCTTTAGCTGTGTTTTATGTGTCTACATGAACGAAAAAGAAATCTTCTATTTTGAAGGTCGCATGAATGGCTCTATCGGTTATAGCTATAGAGGCTCAACAGGTTTTGGTTACGATCCGGTCTTCATTCCAACTGATAAGGCCGAAGAAGGTCTCACTGTCGCGGAATTGCATGAATGGAAACAAAAAAACTCCCATCGTGCGGTTGCCACTGGCTTTGCTCAGAAGTTTTTGGGTCAAAGAAATTAGAAAAAATCTTTGCCAAGTGATCTCTCAGGCCATATATATGTAACCTATCTTTTTTGATTTTCTTAATTGTCGGAGCGTAGCGCAGTTTGGTAGCGCATCTGCTTTGGGAGCAGAGGGTCGGAGGTTCGAATCCTCTCGCTCCGACCATTTAGAAATCACCTTTTTTCAATTAACTTCCGGCCACTATTTTGTAAGTCATCGCTCTCACCATTCGAAAGTGTTAATGTTGTTTGAAAATTAATTCAATTCACAGGACGCATATATGGCACAAAAAAAAATCCCAGGAACAAACTTAATTGCACAAAACATATTCTGCATTGGAAGAAACTATGCTGAACATGCCAAAGAATTAAATAATCCAATTCCTACAAGCCCGGTTGTTTTCATTAAACCAACTTCTTCAATTATTTACGACAAAGAAAATTTAATCATACCATCACAATCAAAACGAGTTGATCACGAAGTTGAAATTGTTTTAGTCATTGGGAAAGATGGTAAAAATATTTCAGAGGCAGACGCTTACAAATATATTTCTCATATCGGCGTAGGACTGGATTTCACGGCCCGTGATTTACAGGATAAAGCAAAAGAAAAATCTCTTCCATGGAGTATTGCTAAAGGCTTTGACACTTTTGCGGCCATTAGTCATTTTCATCCTTACGACGGAAATTTAGAAAAACTTTCGAATATTTCGTTTAATCTCACTGTAAACAACGAAGTTCGCCAGAGAGGAAATTCAAAAAATATGCTGTTTTCTATTCCTGCGATCATCGCTTTTTTATCAACGATTTACACACTTTCAGAGGGAGATTTGATCTTCACCGGAACTCCCGAAGGAATTGCACCACTTAACGCTGGTGATAAAATGACGGCTCAAATTGAAGACTGGGCCACACTTTCGCTAGGTGTTGTGAGCGCGTAAAATTCACTTAAATTCAGTGCTTTTTCCCTCTGAAAAAGTACATCTTACATTGTCTTAACTCATGACTTTATCGTGTACGAAGTCATACGTTTATGACACATTATCCTTCACACACACATAACAGCACAAAGCAAAGGATTACGCCTGTGAAGTTAAAGAGACTTATTCTCCAAGGTTTTAAATCATTCAAAGACCGTACGGTCATTCATTTCGATGAAGGAATTACAGGCATCGTTGGTCCCAACGGTTGCGGTAAATCAAACGTCGTTGACGCCCTGTTCTGGGTCATGGGTGAGCAGTCTGCAAAACATTTGCGTGGTTCAACCATGAAAGATGTTATCTTTGCGGGATCTTCTAAATATACTCCAGCTGCATGGGCGGAAGTATCGCTTGTTTTAGAAAACGATGAAGGAAAACACATTCACATCGGAAATCAGGTTACATCTCCATCAGAAATTCAGTTAACAAGAAAGCTGTATAGAAACGGTGAGACTGAATATCGTATCAACGATATCCCATGTCGCCTTCGTGATATTCAGGAAGTTTTCATGGACACTGGTGCCGGTGCTAAGTCGTACTCGATTATTGCTCAGGGGGAGATCAACAGACTTGTTCAGGCAAAACCTGAAGAGCGTCGTGCAATGATTGAAGACGTTGCCGGTATTACAAAATTCAAAGTCAGAAAAAAAGAATCGTTGAAAAAAATCGAAGCGACTGAACAAAACTTAGCGCGCTTAAACGATCTTCAACAGGAAATTGAAAAGAACCTTAAGGCCCTTGAGAAGCAAGCTGAAAAAGCTGAACGCGCCCGTGACCTTAAAGAAAAAGTTCAAAGATATGACCTGGTCGTTCACTCTCACAAAGAATTTGATCTTCTTAAAAATTACAAAGAAGGGAAAACTATTGTTGATGATCGCTCGGAAGAAATCGATCAGCTTTCTGCCAGAAAATCTGTAATTGAAATCGGTCTTGAAGAAGAGCGTTTCAGAAAAGATGAAGAGACAGAAAAAATCAACGATCTTCAAAAAGAATACAACGTCATTTCTAAGGAACTGGCAGCAGCTGAAGAGCGCCTGGTTTACTTATGTAAAACTCAATCAGAGAAAGAAAAACTGATTGAAACGCGTGAAAAAGAAATTGAAACTGTTAACCATGAACTTGAAGGTCGTCTTGAGAAGTTAACTCAACTTCAGACTGAACTTGAATCGTGGGAAAAGAAAGGTGAAGAAGATAATGATTTCTCTGTTCTTGAAGAGCGAGTTGAGCATTTAAAAGAAGAACTGGAATTTAAAACTCAAAGCTTCAATGATTTAAAAGAAGAAATCGAAGCAGAGAAAAATTCTTTCAATAAAATCGATCAGGAGCTCTTTAGAAATACTTCCCGCCTGGAAGAGTACTCTAACCAGCTGCAAGACCTGGCAAAAGAAATTGAAGCTCTTGAAGCACAATACTCTGGTGTTAATTCGCAAATCGTAAATGAAAGAGATGCTGTTGCTGCTGCTGAAAAGCTGGCAATTGAACTGAAAGATAAAGAAGTGGCAGCCCGCGCTGTGATCGATACAAAAAATGTTGAAGTAAAAGATTTAGAGCAAGCGTATGCAGCGAAATCTAAAACGTTAATTCAAACAGATTCTAAACTTCAGTCACTGGTTGAAATCAACCGTTCGCTTGAAGGGAAAAAAGATGGAATTTCTGCATTCCTAAAAGATCATGCAGAAGGATTCTCTCTTCTTGGAACACTTATTAAGTGTGATGAAAAATACACGAAAGCCGTTCAGGTACTTCTTGCTGAATTCCTGGAAACTATAGTTGCGACAGCAAACGCTGACAGCGATCTTTTTTCATGGATTGAAGCGAACCAAAAAAATCTTGATTACTTAAAAATGGTGAACGCTGAAAAATTATCAGCTGAAACAGTTTCACGTTTAAAATTATCACTGGGAGACGACTTAGTTTCTCTGGCCGATATTCTTGAGCTGGATGCTGACCTTAAAAATAAAATGTCTTCTTTCTTAGACGGATATTTTATTGCAACAACTCTTCCTACTGACGTTATGGAATCATTGTCAGCTGACATTCGATTCAAGGCCATTGCTGATATCAATGGAACAAGAAAACTTGCCAACCTTTCAGGTGCAAAACTAGTTTCAATCCAGACAAGTACAGATGAAGCTCAGGGCTTCGTAGCAAGAAACAATTTAATCAAAGAACTTCAGGTTGTTGTAACAAACCTTCAGACTGAGGTAGCTGCTCTGGAAGAAAAATCACTTGCTGAAAGATCAGCTCTTGAAATTTCTAAAACGGACTTCGATTCACTTCGTGACCAGGCAGCTGAGGCCCGCGCTCAGTTCACCGGTAAAAAATCTGCACTCGATGCAAAACTTGCAAGTTTTGAATCAGGATTTACACGTCTTGAGATCTTAAAAAACAGAAAGAATGAAATTTCAAAATCCCGTCTGGATATGATTGAGTCTGAAGAAAAACTTTCTCGTCAGAAAATTGAAATGACTTCGACACTTGAAGAAAAAACTTCAAGAGTAGAAGAGCTTCAGGAAGAAGTTGAGATCCAGAAATCTTCTTTTGAAGAAGAAAGATCATCACTTATGCAAAAGCAGGTTGAAGCACGTTCATTCGAATCACAACTTAAGAGCTTAAACGGTCAGATCGACGACTTAAACGGCCAGATCGAGCGTTTAAATCAACGTCTTGAATCAAACAATACTTTTGTTACAACATACAACACCGAAATCGACCAGATCATTCTTGAACTTGAAAACTTAGAAGCTTCTAACAGAGAAACTTCGACAGTATTAAGTGATAAAGAAGATGTTCTGAATCTTCTTAAAGACAGCCTTGGTCAACTTCTTCTTTCAATGAAAGACAGAGAAGATGAAGTGAAAGAAATTTCTACTAAACTTAACAAGAACCAGAGAGAAATCACTGAGTACGAAGTTAAACTTTCTCAATACGTTATTGAAGAAGAGCAAAACGTTAGAAACATCTTTGAAAAATATCAGATCGATCTTCGCCACGTTCTTGGAAATTTCCTATCTTATCAGGACAGCGATTACACTGAGCTTAAAGATGTAAGTTCAATGTTCTTCATGGAAACTGAAGAAGGTATGAAAGAAATCGATAAAAAAGATTACGATTTCAACCGTCGTTACGGCCAGGATCTTAAAGAGGCCGGCGAGAAATACAAAAACTACAAAAATGAATTTGCCCGCCTAGGAGACATCAACTGGCAGGCAATCGAAGATTACGATCGTCAGAAACTTCGTGCTGACTTCCTGAAAATTCAGGAAACAGAACTTAAATCTTCTCTTGAAGACCTGCAAAAAGCGATCGCACACATTGATGAAAAATCTAAAGCACGCTTCCAGGCAGCTTATGAAGAAGTTAACATGCGCTTCCAGAAAGTATTCCCGATCATTTTCGGTGGTGGTACTGCTGATCTGAAAATCGTTGGAGACCTGAACGATCCTGATTGCGGGATTGATATTCTTGCACAACCTCCAGGCAAAAAAACTCAGAACATTAACCTTATGTCAGGTGGTGAAAAGGCCATGACTGCCGTCAGTTTAATTTTCTCTATCTTCCTTGTTAAGCCATCTCCTTTCTGTCTTCTGGATGAGGTTGATGCCCCTCTGGACGACGCTAACGTAGGACGATTCAACGAGCTTTTAAGAGAGATGAGTAGTGAATCACAATTCATTCTGATCACTCACAATAAGAAAACTATGGAGCTTAATGACACTCTTTATGGGGTCACTATGCAGGAGCCTGGTGTTTCTAAAGCCGTATCAGTTCAACTTCATTAATCATAAAATCAAGGCCCCTTCGGGGGCCTTTTTTAATTGTGGAATTAATGTGTCAAGATGACTGTCTGCAAAAAGTAATTTACCAACTATTTTTGAATATCTAGATAAAAGTGTATTAATATAGCTGAGTGGCAAACTCATGAGAGTGCGTCGTTAAATACCCAAGGTTGGAAAATGAAAACGTGTCTAAGTCTATTTGTACTTCTCTTTTCTGTAAGTGCTTTTTCCCAGACTCATTTCAATGCAGTTCTTATCAAAGACCTTAATGTTCTTTCTATCTCTGTTGAAGATGATGGAATGATTCCTCCATTCGAAGCAGGAATGCTTTGGAGTTCAATGGCAGGTATTGAAGAAAGAAAATATATTGATGAAAATGGTTTCAGCTTAGAGTGTGATGCCATCAGAAACGGAACAAATGATATTTACGGCTCATGCACTTTTAACATTCCAATGAAAGGCTTCCAGAAAATTGGTGATGTACAGGTTTATAAACTTAAGGGTACAGCAGCTGCAAAACTTAATAGATATTTCGTAGACAGCGCTTACGTTTCACTTCAAAACGGGAAAGTTTATCTTTCTTCTCATAATACAACTCGTGAATTCTTTTTTGGAATTCCGGATAATATGATTCAACGTTAAAATTCACAGAGGGATTTATGGCAAAAATTCAAGGGATTGGAGTTGTTACTATTTACACTGACGATTACGACAAGGCCGTTCAGTTCTACAATAAATTTTTAAATTTTGAGATGAAAGCAAAGATTGGCGAAAAAGGCTGTTGGGGATCTTGCGGAACAGTAAATATTTATATTGAAGGTGGAAACACTAAAACAAATCTAGTTACGTCATCCACACGCACATCTGTGGCCTTCATCGTTGCCTCAATTGATAACGTATTCACTGAATTTAAAAATGGCGGAGTAGAGTTAATCCATACTGAACCACAAAAAATCGGTGATGAAGACTGGTGGTTTATGTTTAAAGATCCTTCAGGAAATATTTTAGAAATGTTTGGTGAAAAATGATTCCAATGAAAAAAAATAAATTATGGTTTAGAAGAAAGACTTACGGGTGGGGCTGGACTCCTATTACCTGGGAAGGTTGGCTGGTTACACTTATTGTCCTGGTCATTCCAATCTGTATCCGATTGACTGCCAAAGCTCTGCAATTCGAAAAATCCACTCAGTATTTTTATACCTGGGCTTCAGTGCCTATTCTTCTCATGGCCCTAATTCTGGTTTGCTTCCGCTGGGGGGAAAAACCCAAGTGGCAGTGGGGAATTAAGAGAACAAAACTTTCTCACGTTGAACTCAATGTTTTAAATTATAAAGAAAGCGTTCGCTTTTACGATTTAATTTTACTTAGCTTAGGTTGGGAAAAATTAATCAGCAGAACAGACCATACTACTTATACAGACGGGACATTAAAAATTGTTTTAGGACCAGTCGAAGATGATCATAAGCAAACGGGTTATCACAGAAAAAGAGTGGGATTAAATCATCTTGCTTTTTATGCAGAAACCAAAGAAGTGGTTGATGATTTTTATCGCGAAATTATTTTGAAAAATGGTTTGAAGACTTTATATACCGAAGGAGCGACAGGGGATAATAACTATTATTCACTTTTCTTTGAAGATCCGGACAGAATAAAATTAGAGCTGGTTTACTCGCCATTTTATTGCGAAAAAGAATACTCGATGAATAACTTAGAACCAAATTTTGATCCATATGCTTAAAAAAAAGGCTCCGATGGGAGCCTTTTTTATTTTAGTTGATTGTGTTGCAGTTGGCAGTTCCCTGAAGGGATGTGATTGGATCACTAATATCAGCATTGAAAACTCTCACCCATGCAAACATTCCCTGATAAAGCATTCTGTATTCGAATGAACTAACAGGACGGCCTTTCTGAGTCATTCCTCTTAACTGAATGTTGCAGTTAATATCCTTTCCAGAGCTGTTGTAAATTGTGCACTCGCCTTGAAAAGCATTGCACGTCGGAAAAATAAATACAGGAGCTGCAGATGCACCAAAGCTCGCTGTTAAAATAGTAGCTGCCAATAAAATTTTTTTCATTTTGAATCCTCCGGGATCATTGTCTGTTAAACATCATCTAAAAGCATGAACGGAAATGCAATAAGATGTAATACTTTATATGATTCATTTTTTGGCATCTATGACATCATAATTTTCATGACTTCATTGGTAAACTAATAGTTAATTAAAACCTTCAGGTATTTATGAAATTAATATTCGCTGCTTTAATTTTACTTCTATCAGCAGGCCAGTCATTTGCAGAAAGTTGGATTAGAGGCGAGACAAGTGTTTCAAGGCTAAATTCTTTCCAACGCGAAAAAATATTCGGCAATAGATTGAACACTCCAGAGCACAGTCTTACCTATACAGAAAACGCCGTAAAAGAAAAATGGGACTGGCGAAACGTAAACGATCAAAACTGGCTTTCACCAATCAGCAACCAAGGCAACTGCGGTTCATGTGTGGCCTTTGCTGCTGTCGCAGTTCTTGAAGGACAGTATACAATAACAAATAATTTATCGTGGCTTAAGCCGCAATTCTCGCAGCAGATGCTTTTTGACTGTGGCGAGGGAAGTTGTGACATCGGCTGGCTGCCAGAGTGGGCCTCGTATCAACTTAGATCTGTCGGTGTTGCTGATCTATCCTGCGCTCCTTATTTGCTGGGCTCATCTGGTAAAAATGGAATGTGTTCTGAAAATTACTGCGAAAATCAAAAGTCGCGAACAATTCAAATTTCACGGGTAACCACGCCAAGTACGCGCTGGGGTGGAAGTGATAAGAAGGTAAAGGCCGCTTTAAAAAAAGGTCCGCTTCTTACAACTTTAAATGCGAGAGAAGATTTTCTTTATTACAAAGGTGGAGTCTACAAAACAAAACATAGCAAAAAAGTAGGCGGACATGCAGTAGCACTAGTAGGGTTTGATGACGATAAACAGGCGTGGTTAATTAAAAACTCATGGGGTGAAGACTGGGGTGAGCATGGTTATGCATGGGTTGCATATAGTGATCCTTCTGGAGTAGCGAATTTAACATGGCAGTATGAGGTTGGTGAGACTGAAAATAAAATTGCATTTTCTAAATTGGAAAATGATGACTTTGTAAGCGGGAAAATTTCTTTACCTTATAAGTCTGTAAATTTAACTCCGGTTCAATTAAAGATAAAATCAGAACATGAAAATATTCTGACTGTTAATTGCAATATAGAAAACTCATCATGTGATCTCGAGACAAAAGATCTTCCGGATGGGCGCTATGAATTTTCCTTAGTGTCAGAAGGAATCGGCAGTTTTCCTGTAACTGTTTATGTTGCTAATAAAGAAAGTGAGCTTGTAATTAATTGGAGTGATGATTTAATCGATCTTTCGAAACCACTTTCCGGGCAAATCGTTTTAGCACTCGATGTGAAATTAGCGGAGAGTAAAATTCCACCTAAAAATATCGGGCTGATTGTGAGAAATGAAGCAGGGGATATTGTGTATCGTAACGGCACTACTAATTGGGCAGAAAAAATGCTGATGGGCTTTAGAACCAGGAATGTCCCGAACGGGCGTTATGAATTGTATTTTATTGCTGAGGTTTTTTCAGGCGGGGTAAGTAGGATAATTTCGACTGAGGCCAAACAAATATCCATATTAAATAATTGATATACAAAAGTATAAGTTGAACCCTATAGCCAACAAAAGCTATCAGATTAGCAGGTCCCTTGTATGTTCAAGAATAAGTAAGCCATTGTAACTAAAAGAAAAAATATTATAACATTGTGCTTTTTATGAATCCCTAGGACAATTAAATATATGTAAGTTTGCAGGGGAGATGATTATCAAAAGATTGAATCAATTATTCAAATCTAATAAGGGGTTTACCCTTGTTGAAATATTAATTGCCGTAGGCCTTATGAGCGGTATCGCTCTTGTAATGATGCAAATTACGAAGGACCAAGCCAATCAAATGGTGAAGAATCAGGTCTTCGGAGACATCGCGAGTTTTAAAACTGAGGTCTCGTCAATTTTTACAAACCCTGCACATTGTAATGCAAACTTTATTGGACTTACCGCTGGTACTTCCCATCCAGCTATTCTTAAGTCATGTGATACAACAATTCCAAATAACACATGTTTCTTAATAGCGAATACGAGAATAAATAGATTTCCGGTTGTTACTGCAGCTTGGGGACAATCTACGACTAAAATAGCTGATAAAATCAGAATGAAAGATGTAAAATTTGTCATCAGTCCTACTACTGCATCAGTAACAGCTTTATCAAGTGTGGCCGTAGAGATTGATCTTGAGTCAAAGCCTGCATTGCCAGTGTATGTCGGAGGAGTTCCTACTTATCAGATAAAACAAGATGTCATTACTTTTACTGTCCCGGTTGTAATGAATGGATCAAATGTGTTGGGATGTCCCAAAACATGGAATTCGACAGTTCCTTTTGGTGGACCATAAGCGAGGATTTTATAAATTTTTTCAAGTTATTAAAAAATCAAAAAGGAAATGCAATCCTTTTAGCCTTAATGGCCATGATTGGTGTTGGTGCGCTTTCTTACGTTGTATTAACGAGAGGCCGATCAGTTAGTAAGTTAGATATCAGAAGGGAATCAGAGTTAGAGTTAACTGATGCAATAACGACTGTTGGTACTTTATTCATTAGTCCAGCTAACTGTAATGCAAATTTTTATTTAATGCCTTTTACTGGCAGTCTTACTACAGCAATAAACAGATGTGCTTCAGGAAGCTGTCGAGGGACTACGCCCGGTGGAGTTCCAATACCGATTGCAAATCCTTCGAATAATACAAGCGTAGATTGGCTTACTTCTGCAACGGGTTTAAGTCCAAGAGTTAGGGTTATTGGAGTTACATATAGAGTTGATCAGGCCCAGGCCCAGGCGCCCCAACAAGCGGCGCGTTTAGAAATTACAGTTACTTTTCAACGTAGTATAGGTGTAAAGGCTGGATCGGCGGCATTCCAGACAGTAAATGAAGTAAAATTATTTCAAGCTTTTGTTAAAACAGCTTCATGGACTCATCCTGATCCAAATCCAGCGAACCCTGGAGTTTTAACTTTGAATCCTGCAAATTTAATTTACGGGTGTACCAAATCTCCTAATTCTTCGGGCGTATATTAACTATTTTTCATAGATAGATTTTAATCCTTCTAATCTCATTACATCGCCCTTTAAGAGTTCATCATTAGGAAATTCTTTTATACCTTCATGAAGAATTTTAGAGCTATTTTTTAAATCACCTCTTATTAAATACTGTTCAAATAATGATGAATATATAACGGGATGTTTTTTATAAAGGATGATTTCCTGATAGAGCGCCAGTGGACTATTAAACTTGATTCCATAATTAATTGTAAGAATTCCTAAAATAAGAGCATAACAAAATATAGCTTTTTTAAACCATACTCTGGGCATTTTTGTGTACAGGAGACCAATAAAGAACGCTATGCCCGGGATCAGGAAATAGGTATAGCGGTCTGAAACGTTAGACCAGTAGTAAAAGGAAATGAGTGTTATTCCCAAAAACGGAATGATGAATATGATAAAATATATCAACAGATGAACAAATGTGATGTCGTTATATTTTTTATAGAGAATAATAAAAATCGCAACTATTAAAAGTGCTAGAATAATCGCTGCAGCTAAAGAGGAATTTTTTGATTCATATATAAATTGTTGATGCAGTGGTAAAATGAGCATTGAAACATAGTGAGGTAAGGCCTGTGCAAATACGGTTGCACGGTCAAATATGATTGGATCAGCTTTTTTCCTCAGAAATGTAAAATTAAAAAGATCTTCCCGAGCTTGCATTTCAATTGTATTTGATTTCTCTTTTTCCTTCATATTTAGATTATTCGTTTCATCATCCGCTCTCATCTTTTGTATGTAGTTACTAATCGGAGAGTTTTTCACTCTAAGAAGATCTTCTGTGCCTTTTTGATTGATCAGCCCCAGTAATGCTGACAAGAAAAAAAAGGGTATGAGTAATGTATAATTCTTCCATTTTTCTTTATTCATAATGAAGTAAATTAAAAATAAAAACGGAGCTAGTATTGCAATGCTTTTAGTTGTGACTGAGGCTGCAAAAAACAAAAATGACCATAATATATTTATCTTTTTTTGATCTTTTAAAAACCGTACCAAAAAAACAATAGATAACAAAAAAAATGTTAAGGAAAGTATAGTGAGAACCTGAAAAATCCAGCTTACACTTTCAACATTCAGAGGATGTAGAAGAAAAATTAAACTCAAGATGAATGGAAAATGAAATTTTAATTTTGAGAATATTTTAAAAAGTAAAAAGGCATTTATAGAATGAATAATAATATTAATTGATTTGAAAACGATGGTGTTGTTCACATTGAGAAATTTCACTAATAACCAGAAAAAAGAATACCCTAGTGGCCAGCTTTTGTAATAGAGTGATTTAATATTCCAAAAATCAATCCATGATGTGGCATCCATAAACCTGGGATTGAAAAAAATAAATCTTTCATCATCCCAGAAGAAATTTAAATTTGAAAACGACGGATAAAAGCATAATGCGGCAATCAGCAAAAGTAGAAGAAACACAATAAATTGATTATTAAAAATGTCGTCGAGTTTTTTCATTAATTTGTCTTGGTCACTTTTGATAAATGTTTGGGTTCGTCAGGATTAAGTCCAAGACTTCTAGATAACACTTCAATCATTAAATAAAACGATTGAGCTGCACTTAATATATCCAAATCTTCACATTTGGCAGAATAAATTTCCAGGTCCTTCTCTTTTACAAATGATGGAGCAGCTAGAATAACCTTAGCACCACGCGAGCGCATATCTTCTGCCAGTTCAAGCATGCTATGAAGGGCCGGGCCACGATTGGCGAAGACAATTAATGGGTAACCATTTTCGATCAGGGCCTGTGGGCCATGTTTGATTTCGGCAGCACTAAAAGCTTCTGCTTGAATAGAGCATGTTTCTTTAAACTTCAAAGCGGCTTCCAGAGCTAGGGACAACCCAAACCCTCGGCCAACAACCATAATTCGTTTTGCATTTTCTAGTGTGCTGATTGCACTCGTCCAGTCGCATCCTTGAGCTTTTTTAAGATCCTCTGGCAAACATTCCAGACCATCTAATAAAATTTTATCATTTTTCCATGAGCCTACAAGATGAGCAGATGCAGAGAGTGAGGCAATAAAACTTTTTGTTGCGGCCACTGATTTTTCAGATCCCGCATGAAGAGGAACAGTCCATTTTGCAATTTTAGCAAGAGGTGAGGAAGTATCATTGACTAGAGCAATGCTGCCTGGACCTTTGTCAGTAAAATATTTTAATGGATTTACAACGTCAGGACTTTGTCCGGATTGAGAAATCGCGATACCGATTGAACGGCTGATATCTAACTGGGCCTGATAAAGAGTTAATATCGACATTGAAAGTGATGTCGGAAGTTTTCCCAACTTTGCCATCGTCAGATAATTTAAATATTGAGCAGCATGATCAGAGCTGCCGCGTGCAATGCTCACTATTGAGTATGGATCAATGGCCTTCAATTCATTTGAAATATTTTGCATTAAAGATTTATTTTCTTTGAATTGTTTATCGACGACATCAGCAGCTTCAAGAGCTTCAGTTCTCATTTTAGAAATCACATTCCTCTCCTTCAATAATTACACTGCTGATTTTATTTTCATTATCAAGTAGGACAAGATCAGCAAAATTTCCAATCTTAATAGATCCACGATTAGAAATGCCTATAAGTTCTGCCGGGATTTCCGAAAGCTTTCGCGAAATTTCTATGGGAGATAATCCGAGTGTTAAAAGATTTCGATAGGCCAGATCCATCGTAAGTGAGCTTCCTGCAAGTGTTCCATCAGCAAGGCGTACTCCACTTGAGCATTTATGCACTTTTTGACTTCCCAATTTATATTCACCATCAGGCATGCCTGTTGCGGCCGTAGAATCCGTAACGAAATATAAATTTGGAATACATCTTAAGGCAGCTTTTATGGCACCTGGATGAACGTGATGAAGATCTGGAATAAGTTCAGCATATTCAGCATGCGCAAGTGCTGCGCCGGCCATGCCTGGAGCTCTATGCTGAAAGCTCGACATTGCATTAAAGAGATGTGTAAAGCTTTTTGCACCCTGATGTAGTGCAGTCACACCTTGCTCATAGGTCCCATTCGTATGGCCAATCTGAACGACTATTCCCATTTTTTTTAATTCAGGGATTAACTCAAGATGATTAAAAACTTCCGGGGCAAGCGTAATAACTTTTATTGGAACAATTTTATGAAGATGAGTAATTTCTTTTAAAGTACCTTCACGTGTAAAGTTTGGTTGTGCTCCAAGTTTTTCGGAATTAATGAATGGTCCTTCAAGATGCACACCTAAAACTCGCGCCTGATTTTTTGATCTGCTGGCAAAAGTCTCTTTCATCGCTTTGAATGATTTTTCCAGTTCATCAAATGGAGCAGTCATCGTCGTAGCAAGGAAGCTTGTCGTACCAAATTTTGCATGCGTTTTTGAAATGGTATCAACAGAGTTTCCAGCTTCCATAATATCACAGCCACCACCGCCGTGAACATGCAGATCAATAAAACCGGGAATCAGAGTAGTAAGCGCAGGATTTTCTTTTCCGGAAATATCTATTTTATTAATTTTTTCTGAATAAGAAAGATATGCTTCATGAAGTTTTCCCTCATGAAAAATATTGGCCTTGATTGTTTTCATTATTTACCCTCAGCTATAAGTAAGAGCGCTCCGATAGTTGAATCACCATGAGCTGGAATAGTTCTTTTTTTAGTCGCTTCAGGAAGATAGGGAATTAGTGCTTCACCCAAGCGTCCACAAATTGAAAGAGGTAGTGATCCCTCAGGATCAAGCGTCTTTGCCATCAATTCAATTTCAATTCCTGCTTTAATAAGTAAATTTTTCGCATCCACATCAGTTGGTGCGGCCTGAAATACTAGCGGTGCAAGTTGCGCAAAACTATTTTGTCCCGCATTCCCAAGCCAGTTTAAAAATTGTTCAGGTTCTTTTCCGCAGAATTTTAAAACCAGTTCGCTAAGTGTAGAAGATGCTCTTCTTCCATCAATTGTTTTTTGAGTTATGCTTGCAGCACGAAGGCCTAACCACGCACCACTTGCTTCATCACCTGCAGGAAATCCCCAGCCGGAAACATCCTTACGTTGCATTTCTTTATTCAGGACCATTCCTACGCTGCCAGTACCAACTGCAACGACGACTCCCGGTCTTCCACCATGAGCGCCAAGGAGAGTTGTAAAACCATCAGTATCAACAATAATATTTTTAAATCCCGGATTGCGCATATAAAATTCATTTTTCCACACGACATTATTCGCGCCCGATAAACCTAAACCAATCGCACACTCAGAAAGCATCGGTACAGGAATATTCCCGTAATGAAACGCGCGTGCAAGAGTATCGACAATTGATCTCCATGCTTTTTCAATTCCCTGTCCAAGTGCTGAAGGATCACCCTGAGCGCTCGCAAGAATTTGCAATTTTTTATCTGTGACAATCACCCGCGTTCCACTTCCGCCGCCATCAACACCTACAAGGTATTTAATGGTGTAATCTTCCGCTATTGTGGTGTTAACTTTTAAACTTTTACTCATGAGTAAATTTTATGGGGAGACTGGATTTGAGTCAATGAATGAGATGATTGTGATTTACTTGAGAAAGAAAGTCAGGAGATTGGTATGACCCAATCTCCTGATATTTGAAAACTAGTTGTTTACAGTAATTGATTCTGAAGCAGTAAGCGCTGGAAGAGTAGAGTTGATAGCTGAAGTTGTATCAAGATCTACGTTCAGGTCTACTTTAATTACGTGCTTTCTTTTGTCGTTAATTCCGCCAATAAGTTTTGAAAGATTGATCTTAACGATACCGTAGTCATCGCTGATTTTTTCAAAAGAGTATTCGCTTGGAACAAGGTTACGGTTAACAAGAGTTTCATCACCTTTGAAAAGTTTTCTTCTTTGAACGAAAAGTTTTAGAGTGAAGTTTGGGTTCTTAGTTAAGTCACCAGTTCTGAAAACTACAGTCTGACCTTCTAATTTCATATCAACAATTCCGCCTTTAGTTGGAGCAGAAAGTTTTTTAGCATCAAGAAGAGTTACATCAAGAGCACGGTCCTGAATTACTGTATCACCAACACGTGATTCAGATGCTGAAGATTTAGCAAGAACGATGAAGTCTGCACAGTTTGCAGTGTTTTTAAAATTGCCACCAACTAGTGTGAAGTTGATTCCACAGTTGTTGTTGACAGCTTGAGCATCGCTGGCATTTGTAACTTTTACGTTAACATTTGCTGTGACATTGTTTGCAAAAACTTCATAGGGAACGCTTACTGTCTGGTAACAAGTGTAAGCTTCTTGTCTGTATTGAGGAACAGTGTAACAACGGTTTTCGAATCTTGTTGTGCAGATTTGTCCAGCGCGAGGATCAGAGTAACAAACAACTTGCGGTTCTTGTCTACATTCTGTTCTGTAACCGGCAGGTACAGTTCTGAAACATGTATTAGCTACAGTTTCGTTTCTGTATTCTGTTCTTGTTTGAATTGTGTTCATAACGAAGTTTTCTTCAGTTGAAGCACCTGTAAGAGGAACTGTGTGAGTGTCTACAGTTGAAGCGTGAGCGCTAAACCCAGCGAGAAGTGCTAATGCAAGCATCATTGATTTCATGTTGATCTCCTTAAAATAAAAAGTACGCGCTTCTTTATAGTTAAAATGAGGGATTTAAGTCAACCTTTGCAGCGTTAGTATGTGTAAATTACACGTTCCGCCAATTGAGCTTTGATGATTTTTACGGCATGATGAAGGGATAAACCATTGATGGAGCTTAAATGAAGAAATTTTTATTGCCAACTCTGATTCTTGCCGTGATCTCAACTCCGGTGTTTGCAGATTTTTTACCTTCTGCTTTTTCATCTAAATTTGAGCAGGAATATATAAGCACACTGAAGGGAAAAACAAAAAAAGGTTCGGGATCAATTGAATATAAATACCCGGGACAAATTCGTTTTGAAACGAATACTCCCAGCACAGTTGTTTTCGTGAGCAATGGTGTGAAGGCCTGGTACTACCGCGCTCCTTTCATCGATGGAGAACAAGGTGAAGTCACAGAGTCTTCTGCTAAAGAAGGTTCAACAATTTATATTAAATTTTTTGATTCTCTAAAACACGGACTCACATCAAATGATTATTACGAAGTGAAACAAGGTGAACCTGCAACTCTGGTTTTTAAACCGAATGCCAGCAAAGAATTGGGAATAAAAGAATCAAAACTGCATTTTAAAAACAAGTCTCAAAAATTCGACGACATCGAAATGATCGAGCTGACATTTGCCGGCGGAAAAACTTCAAAACTTAAATTTGTAGATTTAAAAGTGAACCCGGATTTGGGTGCCGGAAGATTTAATTTTGTTCCACCGGCCAATACTAAAAAGACAAATTAAAAAGAGTTTGCGAAGAAGTCCTGAGGAATCAGGATTTCTTCTTTCTCCAGAATACGTCTGTAAGTAACATAATTTCTGAAAACCAGTTTGATATAATTTCGCGTTTCTTCATAGGGAATTGACTCTATAAATTCCAGATAATCTCCATTGAATCTTTCTTTTTCCCAAACAGTGATCACACTTGAACTTGCATTATATGCGGCCGTAGATTGTGCAAATTTTCCTTTGTATTTAGATCGCAACTCAGACAATAAAACGGTTCCCATTTGAACATTTATTTCCGGCTGATAAAGATCGTTATAATCTTTGTATGGAATTTTATATTTTTTAGAAAGCTCAGACGCTTTCTCCGGAATCATCTGCATTAGCCCAAAAGCATCGGCCCATGATCTAATGTTGGTGTTGAATGCAGACTCCTGTCTGGTGATGGCCAGTGGATAAGCTTCAGGAACATTATATTTTTTTGAATAACGTGAAAAAATATCCTGATATGGTGTCGGATAGATAACTGAAACATATTTTTTTGTCAGTTCATCTCTCATTTTTATTGGGAAATTGTAAATTTGTAGCATGCCGCCCTGATACCAACCGGTTTGAGCGTAAAGTGACATGGCACGCTCTCTTTGAGCAACAGTTTTAAATTGCGAATTAATATCTTTTAAAACTTTTACTGCAAAAGTTTTTTCATCAACTGCGATTAACCAGTCTAAAATCAGGTTTCCGATTGGTTCTTTAATAATCTCACTTTCAGGCAGTGGTGAGAGCGGAGTCTTCGTTTCCATTGCCGAAAGTATTCCATAGTATCCAAATGAATCACTGGCAGCAGTCGATTTGAATATTTCTTTTGCTTCTTCATCCCGGGCCAGTTTCAATAGAGTTTTTGCTTTCCAGAAATTCAATTTACTTACGAAGTTCGGGTTTGAAGATTTTTTTGTAAACTTATCCACGTCCGTGATCAGCTCTGTGTATTTCTTTAATAAATATTTGTTCCAGATGACGGCCCATTGTATATTTTCCTGCAGATCAAGTGTCGCAACTTTATACTCAGAAGCTTTGATAAATTTTGCCAAAGCTTCTTTGTTTTCTTTGCTCTCAAGATGAAGAGATCCATAAATCCAGTAAATATTCGCGATTTGAGTGCTCGTACCAATTTTTCTTTCCAGCACATCTTCGAGAATGGCGCGCGCTTCTTCGTTCATGTGCTCAGTCCAGACTGCACGGGCATAATTAATTTTAGCATCAACCCAAGCCTCCTGAAGTTTAGCGTCTTCTGGAGATTCATCGAGTAGCTGTCTTAAATAAAGCTCCATCTCGCCGGTTTTTTCCAGAAACGTTTTTAGGTTTCGTGCGACCTTGAACGACATACGGTATGAATTGTAGGCCTTAACTTTTTCTTCGAGATTATATTCTCCATTGATGATTTCAAGATAAAGATCGCGGGATTTTTCAAACTGTCTGTTACTTTCAAAATCTTTCGCTACTGCGTACTTATTTTCTTTAGTCACTTCTTTTACATTCATCGCACTAACTTCAGTCAGTTTCTGGAAATATTTTTCTTCTTTGTCAGGTGACCCGTTTTTTTGAGCAAGTATAATGGCATTTTTAAGAAGCTTAATTTTTTCAGATTGAGATGGTTTGAACGCTACAAGCTCATATGAAAACTCTGAAGTGAATTCATCAATCGAATATTTTTCTGCAAGCTTCAATGATACTTCCAGATAATTTTCTTTCAGGTAACTTGCGATCACAGTATTTTTCCATAGACTTTTTAACTCGTAGGCAGAGTAAGAACAGTTGCTCAAAGTATGAACTAAAGCGGTTTGATTGAGAGGGAAAGACTCATTGTCGGAGAGGTTGCTAAAGAGTTTGCAGGCACCCTTTTTGTTCCCGGCGCTCTCAGCGAGCATCGCGGCCATGTACTTTCTCGCCATCACTTCAGCTGGAGAATCGCTTTTAACTTCATCGATACCAAGGCCTAGCTGAGCCTTGATCGCAGTTAAGCTCTCATAATTGGGCGCTGGAAGAGGATTTGAAGGCTTCGAAGAGCATCCTGAGAGTAGTAAAAGTGCGATTAGTATTTTTTTCATGGGGCCCTTTAAGCTTTGATTATTTAACTAATTTGTACTATCAAGACTATGCTTTTCTATATTCAGCTTTAACTTGGGTACACGTGTGGAACTTCAAACAAAATTATTTAACGATAAGACAGTCTTTTTTACTTCGCTAGGTTGTTCAAAAAACCTTGTCGATTCACAGGTAATGTTAGGATACTTGGGCCTCGATGGTTATTCAATTGCAGAAGAGCCTTCCAACGCAGAAGTTATTATCGTCAACACTTGTTCATTCATTGAAGCATCGAAAAAAGAATCAGTTGATACAATTTTAGATATGGCCGATTATAAAAATCCGGAAAACGGGCGTTGTAAGGCGCTGGTTATTTCAGGATGTATGGCACAAAGATACGCACAACAATTGGAAGAAGAGATTCCGGAAGCAGATTTAATTATTGGAACTGGAGAGTATAACAAAATTACTCTACTACTTCGCGCGATGGAAGACGGGAAATTAGAAAAAAAATCTTTTGTTGAAATTCCAATGTTCATTCACACAGAATACGATCCACGTTTAAATACATCTCCATTTTATACAGCTTGGTTAAAAATTTCTGAAGGCTGCAATCGCAATTGTACATTTTGTATTATTCCGAAGCTTCGTGGAAAACTTAGATCAAGATCGGTTGAGTCGCTTGTTAACGAAGCTACGAATTTAGCTTCTACAGGGGTACGAGAGCTCAACCTCATCTCTCAGGATTTATCTGACTATGGAGTTGATCTTGATGAGAACAACAAACTTTCTCACCTTCTAAAAGGTTTAACGGAAGTTTCTGGAATCGACTGGGTAAGATTATTTTATTTCTATCCTGATGAACTTACTGATGAAGTTATCGAGATCATGGCAACTTCAGAAAAAATCTGTAAATACTTAGATATGCCAGTTCAACATTTTTCTTCAAGCGTGTTAAAACGCATGAACAGAAAAATCACTGGTGAAAAAATTCACGAGAGAATTGAAAGAATCAGAAGTAGAATTCCAGGCATCGTTTTAAGAACGTCGATTATCGTCGGTTTCCCTGGTGAAACAGAAGAAGATTTCGAACTGCTTCTTGAAGGGATTAAAAAAGCACGCTTCAACCATTTAGGTATTTTTAGATATTCAGATGAAGAAGGAACACCAGCATACAAGCTTCAACCTAAGACTCCTCAGGACGTAATTGATGAGCGTTTTGACAGGCTTTATGAAGCTCAGAGAGAGATTGTGAGAGAGCTTAACTCTGAATTCCTTGGAAGGGTCATTCCGGTTCTTATAGAGGGTGAGCACGAAGAAACTGAGCTTCTAATTGAAGGCCGTCACTTCGGTCAAGCACCAGATATCGACGGTAAAGTTTTAATTAATGATTTGAGTGGGCGAAAAATCGAAATCGGTGATCTCGTTCATGTCGAGATCACCGAAGTTCTGGATTATGATTTAGTCGGAAGAGTCGTTACTATTTTATAAAGCTGCACCAGGGAATGGATATTCTGTTCCCCCACCAACTACACCGCATGACCCACCAGTAAAGTTGGCGCCTGTGTCGTCGTAGTCTATATGGTTGTTGTACGGATTACCAAAGCTATCTATTAAAGCGTTATCCATAAATGCACCGTTCGCATCAGTTGCTACACCAGTAGTTGTTGTAGAAGGATCGATTAAATCAAGACCATTATTAAGTTTGAAATTTCTATCCCAATCACGAACAATAAGTCTGATTCGCGCTTTGATCTGGCTGGCAGCATCTAAGCAGTTTATAACATAGTATGGATTCGTTTTACCATATGGAGCAACTGTATTAGCTATAGAAGCTGCCGTTGCCGCCCACTGGTTTACATCAGTATTAGAAGCCGTACATAAGTTCTTTCTCGTAAAATTTGCAACTCGCATGTTACTTTTATCACCATGACCAATAGGTGAAGTAAGCGGCCAAGTCTGGCTAAAGCCGTTTGGAGTTTGATATATCACTGATCTGAATCCATTAGCGACTTCAGTATCACTTAATAAATCTTTTACCGGTCCCTGGATACAATTTGTTTTTCTACCACCGCATGCCACTCTTATTGTTTGTGAACCAGCTAGCGTACATACCGGTACAGGAGAAGTGTCAAAGGCCCATGTTTCTAGCGTGTAATCTAAATGTCCTTCATCACAATTTGGAGCTGTTGTATTAAGTGGTGTTGAATAATTTCCATCGCACAGGTATTGCGTTGGAGCAGTACCCGCTACACTACATCCTTGTTTTACAGTTGCTGTTGCAGGGTAAGCTGCACTTAATCCTGTCGATTGTAGAGGAGCATACTGCCATAAATAATAAGGTTGATATTTGATATACTGACAAATACCAGCTCCTGCCACTGCTTGAAGCTTTATTGCATTAAAGTTTAGATCTTCTTCTTCTGCTTCAAGATTACATCTGATATCTAGCCCACCAACATTATTGATAATGTCAGCCGCATTGATTCTACATTTTCTATCAACTTGAGTATCACCAATTTTGTGCATAAAGAATGATGGTGCACCAGATATTTCTTTTAAAGTTAAGTAGTCGCGAACTTCAAGAGAGAAAGCATAAGTAGTTTGTCCAGTGAAGTTCGTTGCACTTAAAAGATAATCTTTTTTCGCAGTAATTGTTGTTGGTGTACCTGAAATTTTTCCCGTTTTAGTATCAAGAGCAAGTCCAGCAGGAAGGGCCGGAACGATCGAGTAGAGAACGTTTGTTGTAGAAATTGTAGTATTCAGTGAGAATGGTTTTTTAACTTCAGCGATAAGATGAATATCGTGAGTAACTGAGTTAATATTCAGATTTGTCACCGCTGGAGTTGTTGTAAACTCATCATTGTAAAGGTGATCATTTTTTCTGAAAAGATTTACACCTGGAGAATGTGAAATATCACTAACAGAAATTACACCTGGAGTACCTGGAGCTGCAGTAACTGGTGATCTGTAATAAGTGTAACCACCCGCTTGAGTAACTGCTGCAGGGTTAGTTGCTGACGTGACATCTTTACCTACTTTGTAAGTTGAAACGTCACTTAATGCCATTTTAATTGTACTTGATTCAATTTCATCGATTTTTAATAATGGAGCAAATGAAACAGTATCACCTTCATAAAAAGTTTTTGCTGTAGCCACCCCCGTAGCATTCTGAGTAAGGTGACGTACATATAAAGTATCGTTTGTAGCATTTTTATAAATTCCAGCGATAATTGCTTTGGCCCCAACGTTAGTTCCGGCAACTGTCGTTACATAAGAAGGACCCCATACTCCATTCGGCTCTTCACAAGTATTTTGAGTTGTATAAATTGGGTTCGTACATAGACCATCAACAACACCATCACCATCGGCATCGATACCAGCCGATTCATCCCAAAGCTCTCTTGGTTCTTCACATGTATCTTGAGTTGTGTAAGTTGGGTCTGAACATGCACCGAGTGCAAAAACGGTACTTGTGTTACTTAATTTTAATCCTAGATTGTAATAGACTGGCCCTGTAGACCAAACTGAACCTGCAATCTCACAGGCATCCTGACTTGTATAATTGTTATCAACACATGATTTATCAGGAATGATATAAGCTTTTTCACTATAAAATGCAGATGTACCGCTATCTAAACTTGCACCCGCAAGAAATGCACCTTCTGATGCTTCAACTGACATTTGCTGTTGATTGGTGAAAATTTTTATAATTTTTCCCGTTGGAGCCGTTGCTAGAGGAGGAATAATTTGTTGATAAAGCGTTTCACCTTCTGTGAAGAATGCAGTTGTACTGACGGTAATAATTTGTTTTGTAGATAAACTTAAATCTGCCGGAGCATTGGACGCAGATAATTTAAGTGATACTGATTGTGTATCTACCGGGTTTGCAGCTGTTATTGTATAAACTGTAATAGGCAACGGAGTTAAAAATTTTCCCGTGATAACTCCTGTAAGCGGATTCAGTGTAAGTCCTGCAGGAAGTTTTGGAGAAGAAGAAAATATTGTTCCATTGTTGGGCTTTACGGCCGTAAGCGGAGTAATTGGTTTAATTGATGTCGGAGAATTAATTAAATAAGTATTTGCTGGTATAGTGGTCATTGAAAATTTCTGTTGATAAAACTGGCGATCGTTATCCATTCCTGGGGCCACTGCAAACGTGAACTGTCCGCTTTCATCAATGGAATTAATAGTCGCAATAGAAGCCGATCCAGCATACGGATATACATTATCGATAATATCATTCTTTGCAAAATAAATTTCACCGTCAGAGATATTTTCTACATAGATTACATTCGTATTACTTGTATCTTTTTTGAAAATTTTACCAACTTTAACATTTCCTGCAGTCGTTATGTATCTACCTGCCGCATAGGCTGAAGCATTCGATAGAGTCATTTTAACTAATTTTCTAACACCGATTGAGTTTTGTGAGCTATCAACAAAATTAGCTACACCAATTGCTCCGTTTGAAGCAGCAATAATATTAGTGTTTGAGTATGCACTTGGAGTTACAGATGGAAGTGTTCTGACTGGAACGATTGCATCGAGATAAGTTGAAGCTGCAACAGCAAGTAACAATTTATCAGCCTGACTATAAACGACCTTCGGATTGACTTCGTATGTTCCAATTTCCATTGTTGTATAGATTGTAGAAACAGTTCCAGCGGAATCTCTATATTTCAATCCAATTTTATAAGGAATGTGAGCACCGACACCGTACCACTTATTATTTACAGCAACACAACTGGCAGATGAAACATTGTATTGAAAATCAGTATTGCTACAAGGGTATGTTGCCCCTGCAGTCCATACCTGTGGAGCAGATTCACAGGCTGTTTGAGTTGTATAAGCAGGATCAGAACAAAAAGGAGTTACAACTGACTTACTAATAGTAGGGTTTCCGTTAAAATGACAAGCACTAGATAAAGTTAATCCTGAAGGTAATGCTGGCGAGACTGTGCAGTTTAAAATAAATGATGAAGCGAGTGTACCGCCAAGAGATCCATCAATATTAGGTTTTATTTGACTGATTGGAGTTGTAGATCCAGATGTAAAAGAGAATTTTTTACCAATAGTAGTGCCCATATAAAAAAATGTCGGAGCTGTAAATGGCACAACTGCTCCAGTGGGATCGACAACAGGCCCTGAAGGCTCACTCGTAGTAGTAGTCGAACTAGTCGCTGCCTTTGTCGGAGCATCCTTCTTGAACTTGGTTAAGCTGTCAGGCATACAACCAGTCAGAAATAGGGTGATAATAAAGGGAACTATGAGTTTTGTATTAAACGTTTTCATATCTCTATTATCGTGAAAATCAGGATAATATTTAGCAATCGAAGAAATTAAAATAATTTCCATCAGTTATTCAAACCTGATCATATAAATCAACCATTTAAATGCATCAAAAAGTGGGCACTGAGGAATAATTATAGGCTTTCGCAGGAGTTATTGTGCCGTATACAGTTTTTATCTATCATGACCATTATGAAGGATAAATTAACTCATATTTTACTGGTCGAAGACGATTTGCTCTCAAGACTTAGTCTAAAAAGCAGACTCGAGTATTTCGGAAAAGTGACGGAAGCAGAGACTGCTGCCATCGCATTATCTCATTTAGAAAATACAACATTTGACCTTGCATTCGTTGATCTTGATCTTGAATCAGAGCTGGTAGGACTCACTGTAGTTAAGGCCCTGAAAGCAAAAAATATTCATACGATTGTTTTGAGCGGAAGAGAAGATGATTCAGTTATCACACAGGCCTATCAATTAGGATGTAATGATTTTCTCTCAAAACCTTTTACAAAAACTGCCATTGATTCTGTACTTAAAAAATACCAGCACAGCAAAACGGATTTATTAGGCCGCCTGAAAGAAGTGCTTATGACAGATGATCAGGAATTAAAAACTCAGTTGAAATTAATTGAGCAGGCCGTCTTCGGTGATCACCCGATTCTTTTGACTGGTGAAACGGGAACGGGGAAAACATTTTTAGCAAAATATATTCATGAACTCATTGGAAGTGATAAACCTTTTATTCATTTAAACTGTGCTGAAATTTCAGAAAGCTTGATTGAGTCCGAGTTGTTTGGCCATGAAAAGGGTTCTTTCACGGGCGCCCTTAAAGCAAAAAAAGGTCTGATGGAACTTGCAGATGGCGGAATTTTATTCCTGGATGAAATCGCAACTCTTCCACTGGTATTGCAGAAAAAATTATTAAAAGCGATTGAAGAAAAAACTTTTTATCCATTAGGATCAGAAAAAACTGTCACTTCAAATTTCAGATTAGTCAGTGCCACATGTGAAGACCTGCAGTCAAAAGTAAAAGCGGGAGAGTTCCGCGAAGACTTCCTTTACCGCCTGGAAGGGTTTAATGTTTATTTAAAATCATTGCGTGAAAGAAAATCTGATCTTGATAACCTGATTAATTTTTTCCTGAAAAAAAACAAAAGAAGAATCGTATTGTCTGCTGAAGCCCGTACTGAATTGTTAAGCCACTCATGGCCGGGAAATATCCGTGAACTTCAAAAAGTGATTGAGGTTTTAAGAAGCAGTGATAAAGGGATCATCGAAAAATCTGATGTCACATCACTTTTAAAAAGTGCAATCGCAAACGCCCAGAATAAAGCGCAGATTAATATCGAAGAAGTAAAGGCCATGGGTCTTGGTGCTTATATTGAAAAAATAGAAGCGCAGATCGTTGAGCAGGTTCTGGCAGGCAATAAAGATAAAGTCCGAAAAACTCTAAACGACCTTAAGTTATCTAATAATACATTTTATAGAATCGTGACGAATATCAAAGGTAAAGGAGGGAGTAATGTCGAAGCTCGATAGTTCCCAGACCGACAGCCTCACTCACGATATCAACTCAACTTTATCATCTCTTCTGAGCGCGCTGGAAGTAGTTAATGATGAATGGAAAACAAATCCGGCATTAGTTGATAAAATTCTTCCACTAACAACTCTGAAACTAGACCTGTTACAGGAGCAAATGCGCCTGTATCGCAACAATTCAAAGAATTAAATTCCTACTGTTAAAAATTCCAATCGCGGCTAAACTAGATTCATCCAATATTATACAGGGGAGCGATCTTGAGATTAGCAGTGATTTTTGTTTTGGCATTATCTATTCAAATTCTTTTTGCCAATGAACAGAATTCCACTCAGGAAAAATCTTTTGTAGAAAAGATGAGACCTAAAATGATGAAAATTTTAGGTGAAGAGTGGACTGTAAAACTAATCGGAGCAGATAAAATAGTTAATCTGAATGAAGTCGCTATGCCTGCACTTCCAAAAATTATAGACGATGCAAAGTCGACTGCAGTTTATGATAAAAAGCAGGACAAGATTACAATAAAAGCAGAAGTTGAACAGAAGTTTAACTATGCCTTCATCAAAGAACTTTACGAGGCAACAAGACAGACAAAACCAAATGACGATGAGATTGGAAAATCGATGAACGTTCTTTCTCAGGGGGGAACTCGTGAAGGTGTTTACCGTTCTGTTGTTTTAGATTCAGTTTACGGTGGTATGGAGAACTGGGATAAGCCGGTTAAGAAAAACAGCGCAGAGTTCGCGGTTTATTTTTATAACAGATATCTTGGAAAAAAAGTTCAGATTAAAAGTTTAGAGGGAATGAATATTTTTTCTCTTAAACGTTTAGTGACTGAAAAGGCCCTCGATATGTCAGATGCATTTGATTACGATCACCGCGATGACCTGGAAAAATGGTACGCGAATATGTCGTCAGATCTTGCAACTAAGTTTCCTCAGACATGGGGGAATCCGACAAGAAAAAATCCTTCAGCTGCCTATCACAAGGCGTGGGCAAGCAAGGTACCTGTTCAGCATATCAAGTCTGAAATGATTATTAAAATTCACTCTGCCTTCAATTCGATGATTTAATCCCAGAACGGATTTTCGATATCAGTTAAAACTTTGAGAAGTCTCTCGACTCCTAAAGCAATTCCTGAAGATGAGGGAAGTCCTCTGTCTAAAGCATTGTAGAGAACTGTCGGTTCGGGAAGAGAATAGCCATAAAGATTTTGTTTTTCAGCGGCCTGAATTGCAAATCTTTCTTTCTGGATTTTTAAATCCCGAAGTTCATTAAAACAATTACAAAGCTCAACCCCTTTCGAATAAATTTCAAAACGCTCGCAAACGCGTGGATCACTCGCTTTTAAAGTTGAAAGTGCACTAAGATGATTTGGAAATTCGTAAACCAGGAGATAAGGATAATGAGCTATGTGCGGTTCAATCTTATTCAGGAAAAGCAGAAAATAATAATCATCCCATGAAAGTATTTCACCTTTTCCAGGAAGTGGAACATCTTTGAAATTTTTTTCGATGAGTTCTTTTAAATCTTTTGTTTCCAGAAAATCCAGAATATCAATTTTTAAAATATCGCTGAATAAATCCTGAATAGTCGTGCGTTCAAATTTTGCAGTCAAAAAATTCTGATCAACAGAAATATTTTTTTCATTCAAAGTATTGAGTGTGAATTTTACCAGTTCTTCGCAGTCATCCATAATCTTAGTATAATGAGCGTTTGTTCTATACCATTCCAGCATGAGAAATTGCGGACGGTGAGTTGGTGCGAGAGGCTCATCACGAAAAGCATAACCAAGTGTAAAAATATTTTCAAAGCCAAGTGAAAGAAGTTCTTTCATGTGAAATTCTGGAGACGTATTTAAGTACCATTGAGAAAAGCGCGACGTTTTAGCGTGGCCTACTTGAAAAGGATGGATGTGTGTTTCCATTCCTGGATTTTCCACCATCGGAGGCGGCATAACATCCATGAAACCTTGTTTAGAAAAAAATTGTCTGATCGCCCAAAGCAGTTGAAATTGAGCTTCTAGTTTAACCTTACGCATATAAGACTTTTATATATGACAAATCCCCTGCTGCGCAAGTTGAAATAGACCTGAATATCATTTATCTTTGAGCTCCTCAAATGTTTTGAAAAAAAGGATATTCATGGATTGGCTGTATATTATCGTTCAGGGCCTGGTCATTATTTATGCTATTTATGTTTTTAGAAAAATATTAAAAAGGCCTAAAAAAACTCATGTTATATCAACAGATAAAGATGATGAACTAAAACCACAACTTCAGGAAATTTTAAAAGCAGAAGCAACTCCAGTTGTTGCTCCAAAAAAAGAAATCAGTTTTAAAGACAGATTAAAACTTGGCCTTAGCAGATCGCGTTCTGAAGTCTGGGGAAAATTAACAAATCTTTTTTCAGGGCCGGCACTCACTGAAGACACAATCGATTCACTCGAAGAACTATTATACAGCGCTGATATTGGAACTGCTACAGTGGCAGAACTCATTGAAGAAGTTAAAAAGAAAGCGAAAGACGGAAACTTCACAGAAGAAAGTTTCAAAACTTTTCTTTTTGATTTTCTAAAAGGAAAGATGGAACCGGTTCAGGAAAAAGTAGATCACTCACTTTATCAGTTCGATAAATCAGCAGAGAAAAAAACAAAAGTTATCATGGTTGTCGGAGTTAACGGCGCCGGAAAAACGACGACGATTGGAAAACTTGCGACTAAACTTCGCGGCCAGGGTGCGAGTGTTGTTGTCGGTGCATGCGATACTTTCAGGGCAGCGGCCGTTGATCAGCTTCAAGTCTGGTGTGATAGAGCAGGTGCGACGATGATTCGTGCGAAGGAAGGAGCAAATCCATCGGGTGTTGGTTATGACGCTCTTCAAGCTGCAATCAATCAAAATGCTGACTACTGCATTTTAGATACTGCAGGACGCTTGCATACCAAAGAAAATTTAATGGATGAGTTGGCAAAAAGTAAAAACGTTTTAGCTAAACTTGACCCGACTGCTCCTCACCAAATTCTATTGGTGATTGATGCAATCACCGGCCAAAACGCTCTCCGTCAAGCTGAAGAATTTCACAAAACTCTCGGCCTAACTGGTTTAATCTTCACAAAATGCGATGGCTCTTCGAAAGCTGGAAGTGCAGTGACGATTGTTGAGCAACTTAAGCTTCCTATTGCTTATATTGGTGTTGGTGAAACTGCAGAGGATTTAGATGTGTTTAACATTGATGATTACTTGCACGCGCTCCTTGATAATTAGCGCTGTTTCTCACTTCGTTGCAAGGCATTTTATTTGACGAAAATTCGTTGATCGTTTACTCTTTAAGTAATGAATAACGAAAGAGAAATTCAAGAAGTTTTTGAAGTATTAGGCTACAAAATCAAGCTCAAAAAAGATGAGAAGCTTGAAGGTGTTAGCCCAACTGATATCGTCGGATTTGTTCAAACTGAGGCTTCCAAAATATTTAAACAATCACCGCAGCTCGCACCTCACCAGGTAGCGGTTCTGCTTGCGCTTAAATTCGCAGGTGAAAAGTTGGCCCTGGAAAAAGAGTATCGCGAAAATATCAATCAACTGCGAATGACAGCAGTGGATGCACTTCAATACATCGAAGAAGTTTCTCCCACCACACGTTAAGAGTTTTTTTGAGTTCAAAAAAGGATCTTAGACTAAAATTGAAAACAGCCTTGTCTTCAATTTCAGAATCTGATCATCACCAGTTGAGTTTATTGGTGTCTGAAAATCTCAAAAAGCTTTTAATCGAACAAAACGTTATTCATAAAAATTTATTGATCGGAGTTTTTGCTCCCATTCAAAAAGAACCGAATTGGTTATTGGCGATGGACGAATCAAAAATTCAAACTGCGTATCCTGCTTACGCATTAGATAAGATGGTTTTTAAGTTAGCACGAATGAGCGAACTTTTAAAAGGCCAGGATTTTGGAGTGAAGATTTTAGGGCCTGCTGATAATGCTATGGCCGTTACTCCGGATGTATTGCTGATTCCCGGACTTGGTTTTTCAAAAGATGGAAAACGACTGGGAAGAGGAAAAGGTTTTTACGACAGATACCTGGAACACAGTTCTGCCGTAAAAATAGGAATCGCTTTTGAGATGCAGATCGAAAAAGACATTCCGACAGATGACCACGATATTAAAATGGATTTTGTCGTTACGGACAAAGATATATATTTAAAAAAAAGTTAAGAGCTTAAGGAGTTACTTATATGAACATCGCAATTATCTCTGCAGTCGCTGCAGCAGTAGTATTTGCCATCGTTGGGGCCTTAGTTGGTTTCTCAATGAAGAACGCGCAAGTACAAAAAGATATCAAGGAAAAAGAAAGCAAAGGAAATGACATCGTCGAAAAAGCTAAGAAGCATGCTGACGAAGTTAAGTACAAGGCCCGTCAGGAAGCAAAGGAGATCGCACGCGAAGAAAAAGAAAAGTCTGACCGTGAAATCGCTAACCGCACTAACGAAATTAAAAATCAGGAACGTGAAGTAGCAAAAAAAGATGCAACTCTTGATCGCAAAATCGAAGAGCACGAAAAAGAAGTTAAAGTTCTAAAAGAAAAAGAAATTCAATACGAAGTCGCTAAAAAAATTCACGAAGAAGAAGCACTTCGAATTAAAAACAAGCAAAATGAATTCAACGATAAACTGGCACAGGTTGCTCAGTTAACAAAAGAAGAAGCTAAAAACGAACTTCTTCGCGCTATGGAAGAAGAGGCCCGCGTAGACTTCGGAAAAATCCTTAGACGTATCGAAGAAGAAACAAAAGAAGATGCTGAAGCAAAATCAAAAAGAATCGTGGGAATCGCGATTCAAAGATTCGCCGGTGAATACGTTGGTGAAAAAACTATCGGTTCAGTTGAACTTCCAAGTGATGATGTTAAAGGCCGCTTAATCGGTCGTGAAGGCCGTAACATTCGTGCCTTTGAACAAATTTGTGGTGTCGATTTAATTATCGATGATACTCCGGAAGTTGTAGTTATCTCTTCGTTCAACGTAGTAAGAAAAGAAATTGCAAGAATGGTAATCCAGAAGCTGATCGCAGACGGACGTATCCACCCTGCTAAAATCGAAGAATTCCATGATAAATCAAAAGCTGAAATGGAAAGACAGTTAAGAGATCTTGGTGAAAAAGCTCAGATGGAAATCGGAGTTCACGGTATCCACCCCGAAGTTTTAAAACTTGTTGGTGCTCTTCAGTGGAGAACTTCATACACTCAAAACCAATATCAACATGCTATTGAAGCTGCATTCGTTTGCGGAGCTATGGCAGCTGAACTTGGATTAAACGTAAAACAAGCTCGTCGTGCTGCTCTTCTTCACGATGTAGGTAAAGTAATCGACGCTTCTGCAGAAGGTTCCCACGCAGTTGTTGGTGCAGACTTCCTGAAAAAATACGGAGAGTCTCCTGACATCGTTCACGCGGTTCGTGCTCACCATGATGATGAAAAACCAGAATCAGTTCTTGCTCACTTAGTAGCAGCTTCAGATGCATTATCTGGTGCTCGTCCAGGTGCTCGTAAAGCAATGATGGAATCATATGTCTCTCGTCTTACTGACATTGAAGATATCGTAAACTCTTTCGAAGGTGTTTCGAAATCATATGCAATCTCTGGTGGACGTGAAGTAAGAGTGTTCGTTGAGAACGATCGTGTAACAGATGAAGAAACAGTAATGTTGTCTCGTGATATCGCTAAGAAGATCGAAGAAGAGATGTCGTACCCAGGGACTATCAAGATCACTGTATTGAGAGAAACGAAAGCAGTAGGGATCGCGAAGTAATATTTTTAAGTAAGGTTGTTAATGGACGATAACCAATATGCATTAATAACCGGGACCTCTTCAGGTCTCGGTTATGAAATGGCACAGTTCCTTCTGGAAGAAGGATACACAGTCATCGGAGTTTCACGTCGTGGAACTGCCATCGAAAATCCTTTATTCATCGACATTCTCTGCGACATCAAAGATGAAGCTTCCGTCGAAGAAATGTACGAACTGATCGGCAATCACACTGACAAATTACACATGATTGTTTTAAACGCCGGCATTTTTGAAATGTCTCCGCTGATTGAAACATCAACCAAAGAATTCACTGACCATCTTTCTACAAACGTTGTCGGTGCATTTCATATTCTTAAACACTCGAGTGATTTTTTAGTTGAAGACGAAACTCACATCGTGACTGTTTCCTCAATCGCTTCGAAAAAAGGTCTCGCTAATATTTCCGCTTACAGCGCTTCTAAATTTGCTTTAAATGGAATGATTGAATCTTTAAGAGAAGAGTGGGCACATCTTGGAGTTCGCTTCTCTACGCTGATGCCAGGAGCGATTGCGACACCTATCTGGGATGAAGGCGATATTGAATTAGGCCGCGATCAAATGATGAGCACGGATGATTTCATGCACGTCTTTCAAATGATCACCAGAAGCCCTAAGCATGTTCAGTTTCCTGAAGTTGTTTTCCTGCATAAGAGAGGAATGGTTAAATGAAGCTGACAACTGTTGCAAAATTTTATGCTGTTTCTTTTTCATTCGCCGGAATTTTTTGGGCGATACTGGCCTTGTGCCAGGTTGATTTTTCAAGCATCATCTTTTTTCTTACGGCTTACGTCTGGCATTTAGCAATTGTTACTCCAGGCCTGAAGGAAAGTGTTTTAAAAAATAATTACCGTTTTTCTTTTCTAACGGTCATTGTAAAGGCCAATCACTATTTGCAGTTATTTATTAACTTAAAACGTATACCATTCTCATCGTCACTGATCAGGGCAATTTCACCAGCGCTATTTACTTTTTTATTATTTATCGTAGGTGGAAGCGGAAATATTCTTTTCACATTGTTGGGATCTTTTTGTTTTGAATTGGTATATCTGATCGTGAAAAAGAATACGAAACTTTATGATATGCCGGAGTTTAACCCTTTAGTGCATATAAATGATCCAGGTATTCAACCAGTGATTCCGAACGAAGAAATCTCCCGCGAATAGTTTCAAAATCTTCATAGTCATCGTAAAGATTTCTGGAAAAAGATTTAAATCTTTTTAAGATGAGATTTTCTGCCCATCCTATTTCACGATACTCTTTCATTAAAGCTTCAAAATATAATTCGAGATATTGTTTACGCTGGTAAAGCAAATAAGTGTCATCGATATGACCGCCTTCATTTACATATTCTTTATAAATCTTGGCTAGCCAGGGAGTTTTTAAGGCACTTCTTCCAAACATCACAGAGTGACATTTAGTGTCCTTAAAAACATTTTCGATGTCTTCAGCAATCCACACATCACCGTTGCCGATAAGCGGGATCTGAACTTCTTCTACTGCCTTTTTAATATAGCTCCAGTCTGCGACACCTTTGTAAAGCTGATCACGTGTTCGCGCATGTAAAGTTATGGCCTCAACACCTTCATCCTGAATTAGTTTTAATGAGTCGCTGAAGTTAGCATCGTTTCTGTAACCAATTCTCATCTTAACTGTAAAGTGACCTGTAAAATTTGAACGGATAGTTCTTAAAACTTTTCTCAGGTCATCGTGATTGGATAATAAGTAAGCACCACCTAAATGTGAGTTTACTTTTTTAGAAGGACATCCAAGATTTAAATCGAGGTGATCCATTTTTAATGATTCCAGAATTTCAACGACTGCCTGAGTTTGAGCACGTGGAGTTGTGAGAATTTGAAATGAGTTTTTTTTGCGCCAGTCTTCGCGCGCGAGAATTCTTTCGCCGTAATGTTCGACGATCATTTTTTCTGTGACCTTGCCGACAGTGGGTACGCGAAGAAAATCAGTAAAAAACTGATCCCACTCGGGAAATGTTTTCATGAGAGCTATGCGATAAGCTTCATCAGTAATTCCTTCCATAGGTGCGAAGAGCAGTGATTTTTTGGGAAACACGTCGAAATTGTTCATCGGGCATGTTAGTATCAAGATCCATTACAAAGGGAAAGACACTTGAAAAAAAATCTCATCGTTTCTATTGCTATTTTTATGAAAGACATTGGGGCCGAGAGTTTTAAAGTCTGGGTTCAAGTGCGCGAAGAACAAGGTGCTTTGTATGGAAAACTTGAATTCCCCGGTGGAAAGATCGAAGTAGGCGAAACTCCAGAAGCGGCCTGCCGTCGTGAAGTTCATGAGGAAGTAGGCTTCGTTATACCTTCTGAAGAAAAATTGGTTTTATTTAAATATCAGGATTACTCGGTAGAAAATAAAAATATTTGTTTATTTGTCTTTATCTCGAAGTTCGACCAGTTGCCGCAGGATAAAGGCCAGTGGCTGACCATAACTTACGCTGGGAATTCGGCGTTTATAGAAGGCAAAATTCCACCTATTAATCATGTTATTATCGACGAATTAGCGGTATATATAAAAAAACAATTTGATGCAGGACTAGCTCCCAGTATATGGCAACCGTAGATTATATTAAAACTATCGCCGACTTTTTTCTTCTATCAGTAGCATGGTCGCTGGTTTTATTTTCTCCCATCGCAAATACAAAACTTACCGGTGCTGGACTCATAAAACTTTTAACCAACACAGCAATCGGATCTCTTGTAATCTCGATGGTCGTTCAGGCCATTGCTCCAGTTGGAATTTTTAATTTAATTTTCGGATTAAAATTCATTGCCTTGATCGGACTCGTTTCAATTACAACTCTTCACACAGATGAAAAATCTCCTTTAATGTGGGCCGTGTATTTTATTCTTCAAATACTATTTGCGTATTTAATCTGTGATCTGGTTCATTTCCAGTTGATCCAGTCTTTCTTTTTAGTTTCAGCAAGTCTTCTACTTGGGGCCATTACTTACTCAATGCTTCTTGGTCACTGGTACCTGGTAGTTCCAAAGTTAAGTGAACGGCCATTAAAGGTTGCTGCGGTAATTATGTGGATGATCCTGTTCGTGAAAATCATCTGGAGTAGTTATTCACTTTATTCTCACTATGATTTTTTTGAAGAGCAGACTCAGTTAGGTGCAGGTTATGCATTCAACTGGATGCTTTTAACAATGAGAGTTTCATTTGGGTACATCGTTATTTTAGGAATGAGTTTTTTCAACTGGAAACTTTTAAAACTGAGATCGATTCAAAGTTCGACTGGTATTTTATATGCGATGACATTTTTTGTTTTTATCGGCGAACTTGTTTCAACTTACATTTTTTTTAACTACGGACTTTATATATGATGACAGTTCAATTTACATGTAAGCAATGTGGATCCGGCATTCACGTTTACCCTGAAGTAAACGCTCATACAATTGAGTGCGATGTGTGCCAGACAAAACAGGAAGTAAAATTTGATCATAATCATGAAGAAAGTATTTTAAAAGATTGTCCTGGATGCGCGAGAAAAGATTTTTACTCGCAAAAAGATTTCAATAGAAAATTAGGTGTGATGCTTTTCGTTTTAGCTGCAATCATTTCTACGGTGATGCTTTATTTCGGAGTGAATCCGCTTTGGTACCTTAGTTCTTTCATTTTCCTCTATGCTCTCGACTTTATATTATTCAGAAGACTGAATGTTATTGCGATCTGCTACAAATGCCAGACGATTTTTAGACACGTAAAGAACATTGAGGAAATTCCGGGGTTTAACCATGAGATGAATGATCGCATCATTTATTCAGACCACGATTTCCATGGCAAACCGCTAGATCATTGAAAATACGGGGCAGTTAGACTTAAAGGGTAGTATCCTGTATAATGACTAGATTAGTTTTTGTTTACAGATATTAACTTAACCAGGACCTCTCCATAGAACCCCCGTTAGAATCTTTCGCCTCTTCCTACCAAATTAT
>JACMNL010000119.1 GCA_014378525.1 Bacteriovorax sp. | reverse complement strand
GTAATGGCCGTAAAGTGATCCATCACAGAATTAAACTGATCATATCCGGCCGTGAATCCCGGAGGAGCTGTCCTGTGAAAAAGTTCAGGAGCTATCGCAAGATAACCTTCGTCAGCAAAATGTTTTGTCATATCTTTAATATGACCGTTAACACCGAATGCTTCCTGGAAAATAATAATGCCCATTTTAGATTTTGTTTTAGGGCGGGAAGCATAAGCTTCCATTTTTGATCCGTCTGAAATTTGTAATGTTATTTGTTCCATGATGTCCTCATAGTATATAGTTTTTACGCTTTCTACTTGAGCATGAAAAATTTTGTAAGGCAAAAAAAAACGGCCTTGTTTCCAAGGCCGGCCGAAGTTTATTTTTTATTCAGCAACAACTAAAATTCTTGAAATGATCGCAGTTCCGTTACGTGAAATGAACTCGATTGAATCCGTATATTCACCAACAGTCACGATGTAACTTGGGTCTCTTCCTGGAACGTAAACAGTTCCTTTAACATCACCGTTAACCATAATATCGAACATTGCATCTGATCTGATCCCTTCAGCAGAGATGATAAGTTTTTTAACAAATTTTGCACCATCAAGTCTTACTTGTTGAGTTGATCCACTATAAAGAGTGAATGCTCCACCGATAGCATCAGTAGTTCCAGTTGATGCATTACCTTGATCATATCCACCACCGCTACAGTCACGAGCACCAGTTGCTCTCTTAACTGCACCAACCAGTTCCTGAACTGCAACGTAGTCGTCAGCGTAAGATCCTTTAGTGTTTAAGTAGAAGTTGATATTGTCAGAAGCTGTTTCAAGCGCCTGAATTGTACAAGCATATCTTGCAGCAAAGATTGATTCTGATAAATCGTTGGCCATTGCTGATGTTGTAACTCTTAAAGCTGTTAATAAAAGAGTAGGTGAACCGATCGGGTAAATGACTGTGCTTCTACCTTCGTTAGCAGTTGTCGACATTGTATCAATAACCATTTTTACCTGGTCAGAAGCAAAGTTAACAAACAGTCTTTCGAATTGTGCATTTGAATTGCTGATACGAGAAAATGCACTTCCTGACTGGAAATAAGGAATGTCTAACTGATTTGAAACTTTTTCTACGAAGATAAAATAGTTGAATAAAAAGTTGTTGATTGAGCGTGCTTTTTGTTTGCTCTCAGCAGTTGCTTTCATTTCGTTTAAAAGAGTGATTCCTCTTCTGATTGCTTTTGAAGTTAATGTCGATTCATAACGAGGGCTGATTCTGTTGGCAGCATCAACTAAACCTTTTTCTAGAATTGCAGCTGAAAGACCAACGTTTCCTGCTTGTGATTCAATCTCAGCTTGTCTGTATGCATTTTTTAAAACAACAAGGCGGTCACGGCAGAAACTAGATACAGATCCGAAATCTTCTCTCGCTTCCATCGGTGCAGTTTTTACTTCGGCCATTAAAGGTGAAGCAGTCATCAGGCCTACAAGTCCAAAAATCATAAGTGTGTTTTTCATAAGTATCTCCAAAATGGGTAGCATTTATTGTTGAACTCTTTTTATCAAATCAAGAAATTATTACAATCCAAGAACTGCTTTCAGGTATAAATTGAGCTGACGTCAGTCAGCACCTAGTTCCTGCGCAATTTCACGAGGATAACATCAGAATCGTTGACCCTCTTGGGCATTATTTCGGAGACTGAGTACGGAAAGTTGTTTCCAGCGAAATAAACAGCACACGTAGGGCAGTCACCTTTTAAATTTATAAAATCTTTTAATGGCATTCTAAACGAGCTCAGTACAGGCATCGATGTAATGATCACTTTCAAACCTTCCTGCGTATTTGCTTTTAAAAATCGGGGTGCAATGTCACCGGCAATCACGTTATATTTATTTTTGTCGTCGCCTGTTCCAAACTGAATTTGATTGTGAGCTTTCGCTACTTCGAAAGAAATTGCACTGTCAGTAAAATTTAAACATTCACTTTGTTTTGATCCAGCTTTATCAAGAACAGCATCAATGAGAAATGATCCTTTCAATCCGCTGTTGTCTTCACCCTGAGCAAGCTTCCAGAAAAAATCATCTTTTCCACAATGAGAATACATGTAATAAAAATATAACTGGTCATGGCCGTATTGAGCGCGGTTTGATACTTCAGGATTATATTCTCCCAGAAGCGGAGTAGACGGATCGTTGATTGTTGCATATAAATTCATTCCGTTCAATTCACCAGTCGTCATGAACTCGAACAACTGTGCCATTCCTTCTCTTACCCATGCAGCTTCATCCGGATTGATCTGAAAATGAATCGCATGAAAAATTTCGTGAGCGATAAGCGCTTTAATACCATTTGAATTGAGTTGTACTAATTGAACGGCAATTGTGTGTTCGCCGGATTCCTGAGGAATAAAAAGTCCGTCTCTTCCGGGTTTATCAGTTAGTAGAATTTTTACTTTTAAATTTTTCGTTTTCTCTAAAAGATAATCAGGAATTTGTGTTTTAACATTATTTTCGATAAAGCGGCCGAGTTCCTGCGTCTTGGTACCAAGTGCAGTCTGTTGAGTTGAACTCAATTGTTCATAGACTGATTTATCGATTGAAAAGCGCGCGAAATTTTCGTCAGCAAAGACAGATGCCATCATCAGAGTGGTTATAAGAACGAAGAGGGTTTTCATGGTCCCATTTTAGCTGGGAAAAAGGCAGATATGAGAAGGCCGGTAAATTATTACCGGCCTATATGGAAGTGTATAAATTATTGACAGCTTTCTCTTAAAGTCAAAGTTCTTGAAATTCTTCTTAGCTCCTTAGTTGTATACTCAAGGGCCTGCTTTTCGTCTTCAAACATTTCCTTGTTACCCTGATCATAGGCCTTCAGGGAGTCGTTTAACATCTGCAGGTCAGAGATAGTGCAGCTGAAGCGGTAGTTCCATAGAGACTCTTCCAGGTCACTTGCAGTGCCTGTAGAAAGAGCAAGGGCAACCTTGATGACAGAACGGGCGTCACCAACCGGAACCACCTGAACTCTGTCTCCCATTCGCACTTCTTTTACCAGGTTTCCAAGAATCCAGTTTAGTTGTGTGTTGGCATAGATGACGAAGTTTTCTTCGAAATGAGCAGCTCTCTGATCCATGTCTGCGTCACTTGAACTCATGTATGGGATTTTTCCATTTAAGTCTAAATTTTTAGCTACAGTTTCAAGCATGAAATCGTAATAGCTGTTTAAGATGTTGTTAGCGGCCATTGCTTTTCTCTCTGGGTTACCACCAAGAGAGGCACCAAGGTAATTAGAAATTGTTAAACCACGAACTAAACTTTTATGTAAAAAAGTTTCAGAAGCATTTGTGCTGTTATTCAGTGCCTGAACAATTCCATCAGTAAGAAGTTTGTTGGCAATATTATAGTCACCAGTGTTATCAAGTTTTAATCTCGCTCTGTCTTTGTAGTTTCTAAGAAGAGAAGACTGTCCTCTACACCATGTAGCAAGGTATTCTGAACCATTATTTCCACCGCCGACGTTTGTTCCAGATCCACTTTTTGAAAGTGTAGTTGTTCCTTCGCGCTCAACGACTTTCGCTTGTGCAGTTAATGCTGTTCCAAGTACCAGAGTGAAGATAAGTAATGTTGTTTTCATGAGGGCTCCTAAATTATTCTAAACTTGTAATATGGTTTAATTGAATTCCTAAATTTAATACGCAGTCGACTTTCGCGTTGTTGGTTCCATACTTATTCATCATATGTTCCCTGAACGCTTTAATTTCTTCTCTGATCTTGTCGAAGTTTTCGCTGTCAGTAGCTAAAACCACGCAGCTTGCAGAGCGGTTTTTATATTCATCTTCACTTAAACTTTCTTTTGCACGGTCAAGCATCTGAGAGTGAAGGGCATTAACAACTGTGTAGTTCATTGAAGTGTCAGTGAAATTGATAAAAATATCAGACTGCACTAGAAGACCTTTTTCATCTCTTCCCAGAAGTCCCAGGTTGATTAGGTCATTGATGGCCTCAATGATTTCTTTTTTCGAAACTTTATTTTTTAATCTTTTAGAGATGAAATCGTAGTCTTCTTTAAAGTTACCAGTCGCAACCAGCTCTCTGATCGCCACTAAGTACCAGTTAGAAAAATAGTTATACTGAGAGCGAAGAAGTTCGAAAGCTTTAGACGTCTTTCCCTTCATGTTTTTATTGATACGTTCGAAATATAATCCTTTCTCTTTTTCTGTTGTCGCCTGATTGTAGTGAACCAGGTTTTCGAAGTGGAAAGTTTCTTTTTCATTTAACTTTAATGTTTTTGCGAAACCCAGGATCGTTGAAGAAGAAAGATTTCTTTTTCCATTCATAATCAGGTTGAAGTATCCGCGTGAGTTTTCACCGAAACCAGCTTGTCTTACATAGGCCGTTGCAGAGTATTTAGAATTTTTAGTTTGAATGTGTTCCAGTGAATCAGAAAGGAAAGCCCTGTAATCAACGTAATCGTAAATCACGGGCTTCTCTAATCTCGGACTTTCGGCAGTGGGGGCTACCGTTTCGTCTGTTGTTGTGTGGGGGTGTGTCTGTTCCATATCAATCTCAAAAAGTTCGTTTTGTTTTAATCTGTATGCAGTTTAGACTTAATTTGAATCTGGCTCCAGAGCTTGTGTAATTTTTATGGCCTACTGTAGTCGGCACTCCGGATTTGTATTACAATTATTAAAACCTCGTTGAAACAAAGACTTATGCTAGTTGAAAGGTGTTTCAGAAATGCCTGCGATTTGATTATTTGGAGAATTTAAGAAGAAATCCTGTCGCCTAATGACTGATCCCATCTAATAGCTTATTAAGAGATATAAAAATGTATATAAAGAGAGCCTTGCGTGTCCCACCCATTAGTTAACGTTGAAGAAGTAAAAATCCCGGACATCACTTTAATTCGCGATGTGAATAAACATCTGCTTCGCGGACACCGCTGGATTTTTGCAGATTGTTTTAACGACAATACTCCAACAGGACTTGCTGTTTTAAAATCGAGAAAAGAATCTCTCGCAGTTGGTCTGGTTCAGGCCGATACACAATTAAGATTTCGTTTATTATTTTTATGTGAAGAGCCTTATGTTCGCATGAACGATATTCCCGCTACCATTTTAAAGTGGGCCGACATTCAATTCACGCGCGCACTTCAGTTGCGTGCAAACTTCAGAACAGAAGAAACCAACAGCTTTCGCCTTATCAGTGGTGAAGGGGACGGGATGCCCGGGCTCATTGTAGATATCTATAATGATACTGCAGTTATCAAACACGACCATCCGGTGTGCGAGAGATTTTATAATCACGCAGGTCTTGCAGAAAGAATCCAGTGCGATCTGCCTTATATAAAGAACGTCTATTACAAAAGACGCAACGATGATGAAGTCAAAGGTGTAGATATCGTCGGAACATTGCCAGCTGAAGTTCTCTTTAAGGAAAACGGAAGTTTTTTCGCCAGCAATATTAGAGATGCTGCGAAGACTGGATTTTTTCTTGATCAAAGAGATAACAGAAAACTTATCGGGCAGTTTTCAAAAAACAAAACTGTTTTAAATCTTTTCAGCTACACCGGTGGATTTTCAATTTTCGCCGCTCACGGCGGGGCCACTGAAGTTACAAGTGTTGATATCGCCAAAGCTGCCATCGAAGCATCTACAAGAAATTTTGAAGTCAATAATTTGCATACGAAACACAATGCAATTGCAGCTGATGCATTTGCATGGATCGATGAACAGATTAAATTAAAAAATAAATGGGATCTTGTTATCACTGATCCACCGAGCTTCGCTCCCAATCAAAAGGCCGTGGAAACAGCAACCGCTGCTTACACAAAAGTTTTTGCGAGTTCATTGAAGCTGGTTAAAGGAAACGGATTGTTTGCTGCGAGTTCATGCTCAAGCCATATAAGCACAGATATGTTTCTCGATATCTGCCGAGAAGCTTTTTCTAAAACAAGAAAGAAGGGGACGCTGGTTTATATGGGCGGACAGCCTTTTGATCATCCTTATCCGCTGGCGATGGATGAACTACGTTACCTGAAGTTTGCTTTGTTTAGAGTCGACTAAAAAATTATTTGTTAAATTTAAATGACTGGCGAGTCCCTTCTACTTCAAGGGCCTGATACTCACGTTTCACTCTATCAAGTTCCTGCTGAAGTTTTGTGTAGTCATCGTAATCAGTAGTGCTCTTGTTAATATTTGGTCTGATATCGTTCATCTTTGAGACGATATCTGCTTCTACATCTTTTAATTCAAAATAATGTTTTCCAATTAAATATTTTTCCCTGAACTGAGATTCTCTGTCAGCAGGACAAAAGCTGATGTAGTTGTCAGATCTTTTTCCCATCTCAAAAGCTTTGGTAGGCGTACAGTATTCATTCCAGCCTTGCATGAAACCTTTTTCATAAGCTTCAAGGTCGAGATTAGGGTTCCTAGATAAACATGTATTTCTCAATTCATCTGTATATTTTTTTGGAGAACCAGCACGGCCCTGTTGAATTCCAAAATTCTTCATATCTTTATCGCAGTCTTTTTTACTTATTGTTGAACAAGACGCGAGAGAGAGAAGAGTAAATGAGAGAAATAATATTCGTGCAGACATGAGTTCATCCTTAAGTGAATTTATGACACATACGTGTTGTGAGCATCTATTATATTTCACTGTTTCTTGAATTTGTGAAAAAGAATGTCTAGTCTTTAGAAACATTTTTAAAAACATGAATACCGGAGTAAAAAACTTGGTTCAATCATTGCTAAAAACACTAGCGCTTGCGCTTGTGATGTTCACATTATTTTCTTGTGGAAATGACTCAACAACAACATCGACTTCAAGTGATGTCCGCGTCATCGATGCAGAGATTACAACATTACAACTTTCATTTCCTAGTATTCTAAAATATTCATGGGCACCCTGGTATGCAGACAGCCTGTACCGTTACATGAATGAGAAAACAGAACTGGACACACTTTTTACGACTGAAGTGAATAGAAGCGACCTGCATTTACTTCGTTGTGATAATTTTAATTTGCTTCCAACTTTTCAGAAAAAACGTTTCTGGATTTTATACATGGCCTCGATCGCTCATGCAGAATCAGGGTTAAACCCCAATGATACCTACCGCGAACCAACTGACGGAACATTGAGTTCAGGGCTTCTGCAGATCGACCGTGCTTCGGCCAATCGTCACAGCACTCCTTACACTGGATTCGTTTTTACTCAAAACGATCTCTTCAATCCTGATTTAAATTTAATGGCAGGACTTTATATTTTAAAGCACCAGCTCGAGGGTGGAATTTCGGGAGAGAGACCGGACATTCGCGGAAGACTCTTCACCAACTCAAGTTACTACTGGTCAGTTCTGGTTTATAAACGTGAAATGATCGTCAAAACCTTTACTCAAAATGCCCGCGTGAATCTTCCGTTTTGCTCCATTGGGGGATAGGACCACTTTCATTGGCAGTTTTTTAGATTCTCATTGGAGGCCCATTGGGAGATTTTGGTAGGCAGAATGTGCCGATTACAAAGGGATAATTTGCCTCTTTAAAATTTGTTTGGATTTTTCTCACGGGATCTCCGACAATTAATTATGGGAAATACAAAATTAAATGAGTCTAGGTCTCTAAAAGAATCTAACCCTTATTCTAAGTTCAAGCAGATTGACGGAAGTCACCCGCTGAAAAAGAATGTGCCTGAAGCGGTTGTTGAATACCAGGTGCGTACAAGACATGGCGGGCAGGTTGCTTTTTTTAACTTTGATCTCGCCAGAGAGTTAGGGCTAATCCCGGAAAATCATCCCGATGAACTTACCGAAGAATTAAAAAAAGAAATCCTGAATACATTTTCGATCGTCATCATCAATGAATACGATCAAATGAATAATTTCAATTTTCCAAAAGACGAAATCAAACCCAACACATATATGGCCACAAGATATCTCCAGCTTCAGCATCCGTGCAAGAAGGGGACGACGTCAGGTGACGGAAGAAGTATCTGGAACGGACAGATTTCAAAAGGCGGAAAGTCGTGGGACGTTTCAAGCTGCGGGACAGGAGCTACGAAATTAAGTCCAGCTTGTAACATCAATAAAAAATTCTATCAGACGGGGGATCCTACGGTCTCTTACGGCTGTGGTTACTCTGAAAAAGACGAAGGACTAAGTTCATTATTTTTCTCTGAAGTTTTAGCGAAAAACGGATTAGAGACAGAAAGAGTGTTGGGAATTATCGAATTCCAGAAAGGCCTTGCGATCAATATCCGCGTTCATGACAATCTTCTACGCCCGTCGCACATGTTTAATCACTTAAAACAAAATAATCTACCTACGCTTAAGCGCGTAGTGGATTACTACATTGATCGTCAGATAAAAAACAAAGTCTGGAAAAATGCACCGACTGATCCAAAATCGATTTATGATTATTTCTTAAATCAGGTCATGGAAACTTTTGCAGAAATGTCAGCGAACTTTGAAGACCAGTATATCTTTTGCTGGTTAGACTGGGACGGGGACAATATATTAATGGACGGCGGGATCATCGATTACGGATCTGTTCGTCAGTTCGGACTTTATCACCATGAATACCGTTACGATGACGTTCAGAGATGGTCGACGTCGATTAAAGAGCAGAAGCAGAAGGCTCGTTACATCGTTCAGTCTTTCGCTCAAATCGTAGACTACATTAAAAACGAAAAGAAAAAACCAATTGAAGATTTTAAGAATCATCATTCACTGGTTTCTTTCGATAAAAGATTTTTTGATTACAAAAACAGAAACATTCTTACTAAAATCGGATTCACTCCGAAGTATGCAGAGTACCTGCTAGAGTCGTGCAGAAAAGATGTGGAAGATTTCAGGTCTGACTTCACGTATTTTGAAATGGCAAAATCAGTGAAAGGCCCGCAGAAAGTACCGGATGGGATTAACTGGAACGCCATTTTCTGTATGCGCGATATTTTAAGAGAGCTTCCGCAGATGATGTTATCCCGTGGAGTCAATGCTTACCTAAGTGAAGGTGAGTTCATCGATATCATCAAGTCGAGCTACGCTACCAAAAAAGATTTAAAGAGATCGTTACGCCGTGATTTAAAGATCAGAAGCTACCAGAAAAATTATGTAAAGCTTATGAATAAAGTGGCAGCGAAATTTAAAGTTGCACCTGCCAAAGTCCTTCTCGATGTTTCTATGAGATCAAGTGTCATCAACAAGTACGACCGTGTGACAGGGGACTCGATCACAAACATTGTGGCAAAAGTCATGAACAAGAGACCAAAACTTTCTGCAGAAGAAATCGGCGGGATCTTAAAAGAATTTACTGAGTATCAAAACCTGAATCCTGATAAAGACAGAAAACCTTCCAATTTCGAATCGGAGAAGGAACAATCACGTCTGGTTAAAGGCATGCTTCAGATCGTCCGCGAGTTTAGAGACGGGATATGAAAATTGTTCTCTATTCCGGTGGGAGCGAAAAAGAAAATCGCATCCTGAATAAAAAGGCCCTGGAGCTTACCGGGGTAGATGTTCCTAAACTCACATTCATTCCTTCAAGCTCTTACGATGCAGAAGAGGATTTCAAATTTTTTGTCGATGAATTTTCCAAGCTGGGCGTCCAGCGTTTCATGCATTTTTGCGTGGATACTCCTTTTACTAAAACGATGCTTAGTGAAGTTTTAAAAAGCGACCTGATATTTTTAGGCGGCGGAAATACATTTTATTTTCTAAAACACTTAAAAAAACACAAGATGTTCGACCATTTCAAGAAATTTTTAAAAAGAGGCGGTGTACTGTGCGGCCTTTCGGCCGGTGCCATCGTACTCACTCCTCACGTGCACACAGCGAGCTTTCCTCACTTTGACCGAGATGAAAATCCCTGGGATATGAAGAACCTTTCGGCTATGAGATTAGTCAACTTTGAGTTCTTTCCTCACTACAAAAATTCCCAGAGATATGATGCTGAATTAAAGCATCATTCTAAAAAATCAAATCTTCCCCTATATGCCTGTCCAAATGGAGGTGGTATTATTATTGAGAATGATGGACTGACTTTTTGTGGTAAGGCCCATTGCTTTTATCAGGGTAAAAAATTTACGATTTCAAGCTATCTCGGCTAAAAAGAAAATAGGATATTTTCATGAAAAAATTCAACGCACTTATATTTGTTTGCTTCTACCTCCTGTTGTCAAAAATGGTTTTCGCCGCAACAGTTGAAGTTGAAGGGAAACAGTATAACTGCGAAGCTCCAAAAAGTTATATGACATATGTCTGTGCAAACGGATCTAAAAAAATCATCGTTGGAATGACTGACGGAGGATGGGCAGCTTTTTCGAAAGAAGGCCCAGGTATTGTATCTTTAAAATCAATCACGAAGCTTATTGACGGTAAAGTTCTATATCAAAGCAATGAAATTGCACCTTATGAAGATACAATTTACAATAGAAAAATTGCTGCTGATCAAATTAACTTTTCTTTGGGTTCAAAATCAGAACCTTTAGCAAAAGAGTTAGTCTCTGAAGCAAATACATTCAATTCAAATTATAATGAAGTCATTCCATCCCTGACTTTAAAGATGAATGAAGGTGGCGATGTCTATCAATGTACAAAAGGTTCAACACGCCCGCTGACGAACAAACAAACAAGCTTACAGGATCAGTATAAAACAAAATTCACTTGCCCATATTATTCATGTTCAGGAAAGGATCCTGCTGAAAAAGTATTAATGGTTCTTCCGAAACCTGGAAATACATTTACCTCTCCAAACATGCTGGTCATGAAAAATGGACAGGCAAAACTTGTTGAAGGTGGTTATAAAATTTCTAACGGTTCATCACTTTTAATTGCAAATTTTCCAAAAGGATATAATTCAGACAACGATGACAATACAGCAGGTCTGCCTCCTGCGGATGTTAATCCCGACCTGCTGATTCCATCAAAGTATAACGACAGTAAATCCAGTTATAAATATTTATTGGATATGGCAAAAAAAGATTTTGATGACAGCGGTTATCTGGATCTTTGTAGTGGCAATGATATAAAAGCCCTGGGAGCGGAAAGAAAAAAAATCGGACTGGCCATGCAGTCCTATTTATCGGAAGCAGAGTTAATTGAGTATTTAAAAGTCATTGATGGCAGCATTCATTCTTATTATGTGGATAGAAAAAAAGGCCAGACTCTCGGGTGTCTTTACCAGAATAAAGTCGTTGATAGCAGTGTACTAGGACAGTATGGCCACTTAAAAGAAATTTCTACTGTAAAGAGCAACGGAAAATACTTAAGGCCGGATGAAGTTCAGGACCTCTTTAAAAAAGCAAAAAACATGAAGGATATCCCTTTTGATTATAAGTATGATGGCTGTTATGCCCGCGCTCATGTTATGAGTAAAAGATTTGAGGCGATGGGAATTCCAACTCAAAAAGCATGGATTAAAGGAAAACTTTTTGTTCCAGGTACAGATATCGAATGGCAGTATCACGTAGCTCCAACAGTTGAAGTCAAAGAAAAAAACGGAAAGATTGTTAACTATGTCATCGATCCTTCGCTTACTGATAAAGCTGTGCCACTTGATGAGTGGGTTGCGGCGATGGGGAAAAAGACGACTGGCCCGATCATGAAAACGACTTATCCATTTCCCGGAAATGCGCTTGATTTCCAAAGAACAACAGTGGCAATTTCTCCAAGTGATGTTTATGCTCCTACAGATTTACAGAGTATGTCTGCTGAAGACAAAATGGAATTTTCAACACAGAAGCTTAAAGAATTTACTGAGGTCCTGGCATCTCAAGGAAAAAGATAATGAAAATTTTTTTAATTTTAATTTTATTTCTCGTAGTTTTTTCTTCAAGTGCTTTTTCCAAAACTCTGACACATGATTACCAGGTAACAGGCCTTACCTTCAATGCTGAAAAGAAATATTATGAAGTGACATTTGTGATTGAAGCAGGAATCTATAAGGCCGATGAAAAGTTTTTTAAGTGCCTTCAAAAATCACTGGAAAAAAAGAAACTAGCTAAAGTCACTTATGAGCCGATGGGATTAAAAATTACTGACTGTCAGTAGTTTTAGAAGGTCTCGTCCAGATAAATACCAGCACTCCTGTTAAAACAGTTGCTGCAAAAATTTTAATCCACAAATTTATATTAAGAACTGGAATCCTGAAAATCAGGACCAGTGCGATCATTACTGTTGCAAGGATTTTTGCCTTCATTCCGATTACACCGCGTTTCTGCCAGTCTTGTAATGGAGGACCGAAATATTTATGGTTGATGATCCAGCCGTGAAGCTTCGGGCTCGATTGAGAGTAAAAAAATGCGGCGAGAAGTAAAAAAGGTGTCGTTGGTAATATCGGTAAAAAAGCTCCGATGATTCCAAGAACCAGCGATATATGACCGAGAATAAGATAGGTAATTTTTTTCATTAAACGATATTGTCAAAATACTCTGTCATATTCGTTTTCAATTCAATGTAAAAAGGATTGAAAATTTCCAGCTGAGCAATGGTTTTTCTTGTCACCAGTGATATTGGTCTTGTCACTTTTAACTTTTTATAATGTTTTGTTTTGATCTGCAATTCTTTGCAAAGTCCCAATGGGATCAAGCCATTTCCGAGGCCTACTTTTGCCATCTGATAAACTGCGAGAAATGATTCAACGTAAATTACTCCACTGGAAAAAAATTGTGGATGTTCTTTTTTTATTGTCGGTCCGATGCTCTTCCAGGTCGCTGAGTTTTCTTCGATTGTTATCAGCGGAAGATTGCGGTTAGGTTTGTTTTTATTTTCTGCATACAATAAGGCCATCGGTTCATCGACAAGGTGATAACTTGCCAGGTCTTTTCTGTTGTCGTTTGAGGTACAAATACCCAGCTGATATTTTCCCAGGGTCACATTTTCCAGAAGCATAAGGCTTCTGTGAACGTGCAGGTCCAGTTTTAAATTTTTAAATGACTTCAGTGTTCTGTTAATTATGTTCGGCCCGAAACTTCCCGCGATGGAGTCGGAGAGTGCCAGAGAGAAATGCGAAACATGAACACTTTTGGAATCTGTAGAGATCGTAAGATTTTTTAATTCTAAAAGTAAGGGACGGGCCTTGCTTAAAAACTGCAGTGCTTCCGGAGTTAGTTTGAGGCGCCTACCATCGGGCTCCACGAGTTTAATATCCAACTCAATTTGTAGAGCTTGCAGCCTTTTACTCACTGCTGATTGAGTGAGGCGTAAACTGAGAGCGGCCTGACTGACAGTCTCGTGTTTTTCCAATGCAATAAGAGCTTCAATTCCGTCTAACATATTCTTTATACTACTATATTTTATTCAAATTATTCAATTTTTTCGTATATCAATTTGCATTACACTGAAGCAGGGCGAGAAAAGGGGAGGATATTTCCGCGATAATCCGTAGTGACGAGCTATTTTTTACGATTTATACTTCTGGTACATAAAATTCATAAACGTTCTTAAAAATTAACAGGGGCCTCAAAGTGAGCAAAGTTAAAAAAACATTACAAGTTGGTTCTAAGACCTACTCTTACTACAGCTTAAAAGAAGCGAAGAATTTAGGGTTAACAGACATCGACAATCTTCCAAAGTCATTAAAAGTTCTTTTAGAGAATTTACTTCGCCACGAAAACGGCCGCGACGTAACTTTCGATGATGCAAAAGCAATCAACGAATGGATGACGACACAAAAATCGACAAGAGAAATTGCTTATTATCCGGCCCGCGTTTTGATGCAGGATTTTACAGGTGTACCAGCTGTTGTAGATTTAGCAGCGATGAGAGAAGCCGTTAAAAAAATTGGAGGTGATCCAAAAAAGATCAACCCGCTAATCCCGGTTGATTTAGTTATCGATCACTCTGTAGCAGTAGATTTTTTCGGACATGCTGATTCGTTTGAAAAAAACGTTGAAGTGGAATACGAAAGAAATAAAGAAAGATACACATTCCTTAAATGGGGACAAAAAGCATTTAAAAACTTCAGAGTTGTTCCTCCGGGAACAGGGATCTGTCACCAGGTTAACTTAGAGTATTTAGCAAAATGCGTATGGACTAAAGAAGTAAACGGAGAAACATTCGCTTTCCCTGATACCTGTGTTGGTACAGATTCACATACAACTATGGTCAACGGACTTTCAGTTCTTGGTTGGGGTGTTGGTGGTATCGAAGCTGAAGCAGCAATGCTTGGACAATCGGTAACGATGACAGTTCCGGAAGTTGTAGGATTTAAATTAACAGGAAAAGTAAACGAAGGTGTAACAGCGACAGATATCGTTTTAACTGTTGTTCAAATGCTTCGAGCTCACGGTGTAGTTGAAAAATTCGTAGAATTCTACGGAGCAGGGATTAAAGAATTATCCCTTGCAGACAGAGCGACTATCGCAAACATGGCACCGGAATACGGAGCGACTTGTGGATTTTTCCCGATTGATGAAGCGACAATTAATTATTTAAAATTCACAGGCAGAAGCGAAGAGCAGGTTGCTCTTGTTGAAGCTTACGCAAAAGAGCAGGGACTTTGGTTCAACGTAACTGACGCTGATCCGGTTTTCACTGCTAAACTTCATTTAGATTTAGGATTAGTTGTTCCATGTATCTCGGGACCAAAACGTCCTCAGGATAAAATTGAATTAAGCGCAGCTGCTGATGCTTTTGGAAAAGAGCTTGCTCACTCATTCAAAGTTGACCCAGCTACTGTTAACACTGAGTACGCTGTTGAAGGTGAAGATTATAAATTAAAACACGGAGCTGTAGCAATTGCGACAATCACTTCATGTACAAACACTTCAAACCCTTCTGTTATGATCGCAGCTGGTTTAGTGGCACAAAAAGCACGCGCACTTGGATTAAAATCTAAGCCATGGGTTAAGACTGCTCTTTCACCCGGCTCAAAAGTTGTTACAGATTATTTAGTTGAATCAGGTCTTCAACACTCTCTTGATGAATTAGGATTCAACCTAACTGGATACGGATGTATGTCTTGTATCGGTAACTCTGGTCCTCTTCCAGCGCCGATTTCAAAATCAGTAAACACAAACAACCTTGTTGTAACTTCAGTTCTTTCTGGAAACAGAAACTTCGAAGGTCGTATCAACCCTGACGTTAAAGCAAACTACCTGGCTTCACCTCCATTAGTTATTGCTTACGCTCTTGCCGGTAACATCAACGTAAATGTAACAAAAGATTCACTTGGAAAAGGCAGAGACGGTAAAGATGTTTACTTAAAAGACATCTGGCCGACGAACAAAGAAATCGCTGACGTTCTTGGGAAAAAATTAACAAGCCAGATGTTCAAAGACAGATACGACAACGTATTCGAAGGGGACGCTCACTGGCAGAATATCAAGACATCAACTGGTGACTACTATGACTGGGAACCTGATTCAACTTACATCAGAAATCCTACGTTCTTTGAAAACATCACTGGTGGAACAATCAGTACAATTGAAATCAACAACGCTAACATTTTAGCTCTATTTGGTGACTCAATTACGACTGACCATATTTCTCCTGCAGGATCGATTAAAAAAACTTCTCCAGCGGGGATTTATCTTCAATCAAAAGGTGTTAAACCTGATGACTTCAACTCATACGGATCACGTCGTGGTAACCATGAAGTTATGATGAGAGGAACATTCGCGAACATCAGAATTAAAAACGAAACAGCACCGGGAACTGAAGGTGGTGTTACGAAGTACGCACCAACTGGCGAAGTTATGTCGATCTACGATGCAGCTATGAAATACGTTGAAGCAAAAGTACCTCTGGTAGTTATCGCAGGAAAAGAATACGGAACAGGATCTTCTCGTGACTGGGCAGCTAAAGGAACAATGCTACAAGGTGTGAAGGCCGTTATCTGTGAATCATTTGAACGTATCCACAGATCGAACCTTATTGGTATGGGTGTATTACCACTTGTTTTCGAACCAGGTGTTGATAGAAAACTCTTAGCTCTTGATGGAACTGAGACCATCAGTCTTCACCCGAAAGGCGAATTTAAGCCGGGGATGAAGTACGATATGATCATCAAGAGAACTGATGGAAAAGAAGTTAAAGCAATCGTAACTTCGCGTGTAGATACTGCTGATGAGTTAAACTACATCACAAATGGCGGTATTCTTCAGTACGTTTTAAAGAACTTGAAGTAGCCAAGCCACTGTATATTTTCGAATAAAAAAAAAGGGGCCGTCTAAAGTTTAGACGGCCCTTTTTTGTTTAACTGTAAACTTTTCTTCCTTCCCCCTGAATGTTCAAGACAAAGCTAAAATCAGATATTGATTTCACCAGAAGGGAGAATTTATGCTTAAGACATCGCTGTTTACTGTTGCACTAATGGCAACTGCAATTTCATCATTTCAAGTTAATGCAAAAACTTTTGACCCGTTTGTAAACCCTCCCAAAGCAATTTCTCAGGCAGTGAAAGATGTTTATTCTGGAGTTAAATTCAATTACCTGGATAAAGCAGACCGACTTCTTATCCTTAATGATTTTTTACAAACAGTAGAACTTGAATACGCTCTTCTTCCTTTAAAGAAAGAAAGAATCGGACTTGATTATGAAAAACTTAAAGCAGATGCGATTGCTGCTGAAAACAGTGTTGAAGATTTTAACATTTCAGCTTCCGATAGAGCTAAAGCTGAATTAAAAGACAAAACCGCTTTCCTTCAAGCTCAAAGCAACCTTGAATTTTTAGATCGTATGCATGCACTGGTTGCCCAGTTTAAAGATACGCACTTTAGTATTCAGGAAAAAATTGCAAAGCCATTAATTTACACTGGTGTCCGTTTATTCAGAATCCAGGGGAAAATTATTGTTGGATCTCTTGAGAATAAATTTTTAGGAATGGCCGGAAAACTTTCAGGCGCAGACTTTTCAAATATTAAAATCGGTGACGAAGTTATTTCGATCGACGGAATTGCTGTTGAAGATAAAATCAATGAAATGAAAAAATATGTAAGTGCAAGTTCTGAAGAATTTGCTGACTCTCAGGCCATTAGAATGCTTACAATCAGAAGCGAGAAGTACGAAAAGAAAAACTATATAAAGCTTGAATTGAAAAATGCAGGATTATTAAAGCTTCCAATCTTCGCCAACATTCCTAATGGTTCCACTCCGCGTCTGGATGCTATGACATACTTTAAGAAAATGGAAATTCCTACTGACTCTGCAACCATCGGTATGACATTTGATAAAACTTTAAATAAATGGACTGACAGTGCACTTACATTTGAAGGATACAATACAAGAAAGTTACACTTAAATTTAAAAGGCCTTACTGAATACGCTGACGATTCCGGAGCTCCGGGACTTCGCACTGGTTACTACATCAACAAAGGTAAAACTTATGGTGTATTACAGATCCTGACTTTCTATACAAAAAATTTAAAAACCGGGAATACATCACTTCCATTTATCGATGCAATAAGAAACTTCGTTCTTGAGATGAAGGACAATGAACTTCCACTGATTATCGATTTAAGAGTTAACGGTGGCGGTAACGGAAGTTTCCCTTCACAGGTTTTAAGTTTATTAACTGAAGATGGTGTTATTTACTCCGGTGCTACATCGGGATTCAGAATGACTCAATATATGAGACAGGTTCAGGAGCCAGGGCTTTACCAGCAGGTAGTGGGTGAAGACCAGAGTGCAGGCCTTACAATGGATCAATTAAAAGATTTAATTGATAATACTTTAGAAAATCATTTAGATTATACCCCGATGTTTACGACTGAAGTTATTCCATTTGATTCTAAAGTAAAAGGCTTCAATAATAAGATCGTGGCACTTGTGACTGCTGACTGTGTTAGTGCGTGTGACAAAATGGCCTTCTTATTAAAGTCATCTAAGAGAGCAACTATTATTGGAACACACTCTAATGGTACAGGAGCGGGATTTTTATCATCAGATGAGTTAAATACTCAGTGGGAAGATAAGTTGAGAGTTATATCTACACAGGTTCCAAACTATTTATTCGGTATTCCTGGCGGAAATTTTGATGAAGTTACTTTTGGAGATGGAAGTGTATCAAAACTATGCAGTGAAAACCGTCCAACAATTGCTGACGTTCAATACTCACCAACACCGGTTGATGTAATGAGAAACAGTCTTGGTTGGTTGCAGAAAGCTACTCAGGTTTTAGACGGAACAGACGCTAAATAGCAAACAAATAAGATCGGATATCATGTGCTCAGTGCCCCCACAGTGGGCACTGAGCAATTTTTTCTTTTGACTCCTCCTCATCATATTGAGGTATCATTGATTGATAGTATTTTCAGCTTTCAATCTTTGGAGAAAAAATGAAACGTCTGTGCCTTGCCATAGTTTTGCTACTTTCTTTTAATGCTTATTCACAGGCAAAAGATCCCAAAGATCCGAGACGTGAAAAACTTATTGGGAACATTCTTAAAAATGCCCTGGAAACTTATCACTATCGTGGAATGAAAATTAGCGATGAAGTTTCTCAAAAAGCATTTCAACAATATTTAAAAAAGATCGATGGTTCAAAACAATTTCTGACTAAAGCAGATATTAAAGAACTAGAAGCTTACCAGTTTCAAATGGACGACGAGATGGTCAGCGGTGACTACGTTCTGATTGAAAAAGGTCTAGCAGTAATCAAAAAGAGAATTGCTCTTGCTGAATCGTTAAGAAAAGAACTCTTCAAAAAGCAGTTTGATTTCAATGGAAATGAATCACTTGAACTTGACCCTGAGAAAAGAGACTGGGTGAGTGACGATTCAAAATTAAAAGCAAACTGGGAAATCGTTTTCAAACAAGCGACTCTAAACAAGTACCTTTCATTAATTGATGAACAGACTGAAAAGCCAGTGGCGAAAGGAGCGAAAGCTTCAACTAAGCCGGTTAAAAAAGCAAAAGCTGAGAAAAAACTTACTGATGCAGAAATCAGAGTCAAAGCTCACGAATCAGTTTCAAAAAGATTTGCGAAAATTTTCGAACGTCTTGGAGCGCAGGATAGAGAAGACCAGTTAGAAAACTTCTACAACTCAATCACTGCAGTATACGATCCGCATACAGCATACCTTCCTTCTAAAAAGAAAGAAGATTTTGATATCGATATCACGGGTAAACTTGAAGGGATCGGAGCCGTTCTACAGGAAGACGGATCATTCATTAAAGTTGTTCAGATCGTTCCTGGTGGACCAGCATGGAGAGGAAAAGAACTTGAAGCTGACGATGTCATTTTATCAGTAGCTCAAGGTGATAAAGAGTCTGTTGATTTAACAGATATGAAAGTAGATGACGCCGTTAGATACATCCGCGGTAAAAAAGGTACTGAAGTTCGTTTAACAATCAAAAAAGTAGACGGGTCTAGAAAAATTATCAAAATCGTCCGTGATGAAATTGAAGTGGCAGCATCTTTTGCAAAATCTTCAGTACTTCAGGAAAAAGATACAGACGTTAAAGTTGGTTACATTCAACTTCCAAAATTTTACCGTGACTTTGAAAATTCAAAAGTTAACTGTACTGATGACGTAAGAAAAGAAATCGAAAGACTTAAAAAAGCAAAAGTAGATGCAATCATTTTAGATTTAAGAAACAACGGTGGTGGAGCTCTTGAAGACGCCCGCCTTATGTCGGGATTATTCATTGGTAAAGGGCCAGTTGTTCAGGTTAAAAACCATATGGGTGATATCGAAGTATTACAAAATGATGATCCGGCCGTTCTTTATGACGGTCCGTTAGTTGTATTACAAAACAGATTCTCGGCTTCAGCTTCAGAAATTCTAGCAGGAGCTATGCAGGATTATGGACGTGCTGTTCTTGTCGGTGGAGATTTCTCTCACGGAAAAGGAACTGTTCAGGCCGTTTTAGATCTTAACCGCGGGCCACTTGTTTCAATCTTTGGTGAAACAATGGGAGCTCTGAAAGTTACGATTCAAAAATTCTATCGTGTAACGGGAGCTTCAACTCAGTATAAAGGTGTTACACCAGATTTAATTTTACCGGATATCTTTTCTTATGTTGAAAGCCGTGAAAAAGATCTTGAGTACTCACTTCCATGGGATCAGATTCAACCGAAGCCATTCACAAAATGGTCAAAGTTTACTTACAACATTCCGGACCTGAAAGCGAAGAGTGCTGCACGTGTTAAAACAAACCCGCGTTTAGCTAAAATCATTCGCAATGTGGATTACTTAAATAAGAAGAAAAAAGAAACTATCGTTTCATTGAATCTTAAAAAAGTTCAGGAAGAAGAAGCTGCTACGAAAAAAATGGCAGAAGATTTAAAACTTGAAGATGAAGACAAAAATATGATGGTTACTAACTTTGAAGACTCTCTTAAAGCTCATGAAAATATCCGTGCAGGTGACATGAAAAAATGGGAAAAAGACTTTGTTCAAAGAAAAGATGAATGGGTAAAAACATTAAGACAGGATGCGGTTCTGGGTGAATCGGTTTCGATTGCAAATGACATCGTAAAATCTCTTAAAGCTAAGAACACAGCTTCGAAGTAGAAGACTATGCTGGATAATCAAGACATAAACCGCCTTTTAGAAATACTTGAAAATTGTGAAGACGAAGAACTTGCCGTTAAACTCCTGAAGGAGTTTAACGGTGCTTCTAAAAGATTGGGTAAACTTCTTTTAAATCTCGATAAATCTCTCGATCACAAAGAGTGGAAGTCACAGTGTGATGCCGCTCAAAATGAGCTTGATGAAATTGTAAAAAAAATTAACATGTTATAAAGCTATTTTACGTATTCGAGGATCTTTTAATGAGTGACAAAAAAGATGGCCAAACTGATTACAATCCCGTTAACCCTGTAACGAAGTACGCTTCAACGGCGATGGACTCTCAGATTGAAGAGACTGATGTGCTTTTTAAAAAACAATCGGAAGTCGCTCTTAGTCTTGTTAAAGAAACCCAGAGGCCTGCTAAAACCCGTACAGCACTTTATAATGAATTAACAAAAAATGATAAGGTCATGGAAGAGGAAGATTATTATGAATTTTCCAATCCCGTTTTCAGAGGAATTGCTTTAGGAGTTGATTTAATTTTCACAGCGGTAATCGTTAAGGCCGCTATTCTTGCCTCACCTATAGAAGGTAAACTTTTACATGCGCTTTTCCTGGATAAATATAAATTACAGTTTATGTTTGGTGAGGAAGCAATGTTAAAAATGATTACAGTATTAAGTGTTTTTTTTGTTTTATTTTTCCTGATTGTAATTCCTGTAGCGTTTTTTAATGTAAGTCTTGGAAAAAAATTAACTAAATTGAGAGTGCGTGGTGACGGGAAATACTCGTTAAGTATTGCGCAGGCATTTCAGCGCGAATTGATTTATAAACCGATTGGTATGGCCTGTCTTGCGGGATTCATATTGCCATTCTTTGATAAAAAGAAAAAATCTTTACATGATAAGATGACACGGACATTTGTCATTAAAGAGTAAGCTAATCAACAATTAGTTTCTGAATGAAATCCGATTGCGAAGAAACAGCATCAAGCGCCACTTCCTTCTCGATAAAACCTTTCTGAAATAAAAACATAATATGCTGATCAAAAGTCTGACCACCATTCGTAGATTTACCCTGGCCTTGCGAAATAATATTTGGAATGCGGTTCAAATCATCTTTTCCGCTGATACAATCGCGAATCCCTGCGGAAGTTACCATGATTTCCTGAGCGATTACAACTCTGCCATTTTTACCCATAAGCATACGCTGTCCGATAATCGCATATAAATTTTCTGCGAGTCTCTTTCTCACTTCAGGCTGTTCGTGAGTCGGGAACATTGAAATAATTCTTCCGATAGTAGTTACAGTATTAGTTGTATGTAAAGTCGAGAAGACCACGTGTCCGGTCTCTGCTGCTTTAAGCGCGATATTGGCCGTAATCGGGTCTCGCATTTCTCCAATGGAAATGACGTCAGGGTCCTGTCTTAAGGCGGCCCTAAGCCCCGATGAGAAGTCCTCTGTGTCTCTTCCAACTTCGCGTTGAGAGATTCGGGATTTTTTCTGCGGGTGAAGATATTCAATCGGATCTTCAATCGTCAAAATATGTGAAGCACGGTTTTCGTTGATATGATCAATCATCGCTGCAAGTGTCGTACTTTTTCCTGAGCCGGTGGCACCTGTTACAAGAATCATCCCACGTTTTTGCAGGGCAATTTTTCCGAGAGTTCTCGGCATATCGAGTTCGGCCAGTGTGGGAACTTTTGTATTGATTACACGAAGAACAACACCGGTGTTTCCAAAATAACTAAAAATATTAAAACGTAGTCTGCACAGTTCAGGGATCTGAAAGGCACCGTCGATTTCATGTTTGTTATTGAAGGCATTAATACTATCCTGGTCAGATAAAAGAATTTGAACAATGTCTTTCAGGTCTTCAGGAGTAAATATTTTTGTTTGAATAGGAACCAGATCACCACGAATGCGCAGGCAGGGAACTTCACCGGTGCGGATATGGATATCGGAAGCCTTGTGTTGCATGGCCACGGTAATGAGAGAAGCAATGTTTTTAACTGTAAACGCCATGTGCAATTTCCAATATGGAGTGATCTAGTTTATTATTGATTGATAATGATAATAAATAAAGTCTTAATTATTCGCTTTTCCAGCTTCGGTGACATTGTTCAGTGCTCATCGGTTGTTGAACTAATTCGTCAGAAATACCCGCATGCTGTTATTGACTGGGTAACGAGAAGTGAATTTGATTATCTGGTGAAACTTAATCACGATGTTCATCATGTCTGGTCATTTAATAAGAAGTCAGGACTAAAGGGACTTTTTAAACTGGGAAGTCACCTCAAAGCTGAAAACTACGATCACGTTTACGATGCTCACAATAATTTGAGATCCAAACTTTTATCTTTTATTTTACGTGCACGACTATTTAATCGTCCACAATGGCTGACTCGGCCTAAAGATCGCTTGAAGCGAATTTTGCTTTTTACTTTCAGAATCAATACTTTTCCAAAACCATTTAAGGGAATTCATTCTTATGAAACTCCGTTGTCAAAATGGGGAATAGAATCAAAATCAAAAAATAAATTCGTGAGCTGGGACTTTCCTGATTCCTCAAAACTAAAAGTGGCCCCATTTTTACAGGGAAAAAAAGAAATTATTCTGGTTCCAAGTGCGGCCTGGGAAATGAAACGCTGGCCTCTTGATCTCTGGAAAAAACTGATCACCATCATGCCTGACCAGAAATTTATTGTTCTGGGTGGAAAAGAAGATCATTTTTGTGAAGAGCTAAAAGCAATCGATCCATCGAGAGTTGAAAATCTCGCAGGGAAATTATCACTGGTTGAAAGCTGCGCGATTATCGAAGCATCAACGCTGGTCATTTCGGCAGATACAGGTTTGTTACATGTGGCCGATGCCCTCGGTGTAAAAGCACTCGCACTAATCGGGCCTACTGCTTTTGGATTTACTTCAGGCACGCAGATCAAAACAATGGAAGTGGAACTGCCCTGCAGACCGTGCACTAAAGACGGAAGAGGCAGCTGCTCACAGGATGTTTATCAAAAATGTATGGTGGACATTACTCCTGTTATGGTCGCGGAGTCTGCTCTTCAGCTGATCCGCGGATAGTTTTTCTCATCTCCCACAACAAATGACTGATGTAAGGTCTTCTGGTTTCTTTAGTAGCAACCATGAGTAGTTTTGTAATTTTTAAACTATTTGGATTTGAGTAAAGCAGGATCAGAAGTTCCTGAATATAATTTGTACTCAATGTAATATAGTTATCCGTTCCGATTCCAAGCTGCACGCCTTTTTTCTCCCACCATGAAAACGGGTGGTCTTTATAATCAGGGAATGCACCAGTGAGTTTTAAATTGGATGAGGGAAGTGCCACAAGGGAAACTTTTTTATTGATCATGCGGTTTAGAACATCATGCTGATAATGTTCAATCTCACGTGCGGTATGAAATTTAGTTTTTAAAAATTTAACCATATCGGCCGGAGTCAGCTTCTCACCATTAACGACTTTATCTCTTACATCCAGGTCCTGCCATTCCATATCCATGATTTCATCAAACTCATTACTCTTTTGATCGAGAGCAATTCCATTTTGATTCATTTCCATAATACGCTGGTAAAGGCGGTGGAAATAATAGTTGGGATTGATACCGAGACTCAGACCATGCTCCAGTGTATCGATGTGCCAGATGTTGAGAGCATTATCTACGGCCTGAACACCGAGACGAAGTATCTTCCATGTCTCACCATGGTGACTTCTGATCCTGAAACCCTGAAACTGCAAACGGCGAAGTCCTGATTTCATTTCAAGAAAATGTTTTTTTCGATAAAGTTCTCGTTCATCACCGACTGTATCAACTTCGCTCAAAACTTCCTTCAGGTATGGGTATTTTTTGAGAATTTCCAGGATCGTTAAGACCTGGTCTTCGAAGTGATCTTTTTTAGAATCATATGAAGTCTGGTCAAAAAAATTCGATTCTTTTCTGAAGCTGGGAGAGAGAATAAAATTGAAAAATGGTTTTTCAGCTTTAAATTTTGAGAAACCTTCATAGAGGCCAAGAACAACATCGTCTTCAGTTAAATTTTCAAGACCTGGAATCTGTTCATCGCTGATTCCGGTGCTTCTTGAAAGAGTAAATTTTAATCTGATTTTCCCGACGTTATATTTTTCATATAACTCAGAGGCCATATGATAAGCGGCTTCAACGTGGGCCTCTTTAGTCGTTAATATCAATTTTGAAAGATAAAGGATCTTGAGATAAGTCTTAAACTGTTCTCCTTCCTTAAGCCTGATTAAACGGTCGACATCTTCAACCGATTTTACAGGTATGGAATCATCGCCATAAACCTGTTTGATTTTATCTTCATAAAGATTTTTATCAGGCCCATCCAGTAATTTTTTTAATCTCGGATAAATAAATTCGGCAGACAAAGAGCCTGTCAGGTGAATATGTTCTTCGTGATAGGAAAGAGGGAATTCCTTGAAAAAACCAAAAAACGCCTCTGAAAATGGATGAGTTAAAAGTGTGGAAATATCCACATCATTGTTATGAAATCCGATAATAAGCTTCCTGAATTCAGAAAGAGATTTTTCGACCAGAGGATTGCATTTGAGTTCCGGATGATAAGCGAGAAGTTCCAGCGTATCGTTGATAGTGATCCCATTGGTCTCACTGATGATATCAATAAGTGCAAATTTAATATCGCGGATGACTTTTTCTTTTTTGGCGAACATTATTTTTTCCTGTGGGTCATGATGATGTCGTAAGCTTCCTGGATTTGATTGAAGTTGTTGATGGCCTTCTTTTCCAGTGTTTTTGGCAGTTTCATCTGTCCGATTTTATCGGGATGTTTAACCATCGCCATTTTTTTATATAGTTTTTTTATCTCTTCCGTCTCCATATCTTCATCTGCTTTCAGAATTGTATAG
>JACMNL010000118.1 GCA_014378525.1 Bacteriovorax sp. | reverse complement strand
CTTGGTCATTAACACTGTTTGAGGTCTCTCTCTAATATTTCTGTTCGAGAGTTTTTTGAAAGAGACTCATTCCCTTTCGTAGTTTTATTATTCTAAATTTTCGAAAACTATGTCAAAGCCCTTTTATAAAAAGAATCATTTTTTAAGAAAATATTTTATTTGAGAACGTGGAATAGGTACTTACACATAGTTGAGAAATATTGTCGTGATACATTTTGGCCCTAGGGGCACTTTTATAGTCCTTTTCTATAGTCGATGTTGTACTGATCACGTAAAAACATTACCGGTAACTTTCCATTCAGGTAGTCCTGAATAATAAGTTGAGCTCGCCCGGAAGCATCCCACTCAGCGTGAATGTGAGCATTGAATAAATCTGTTTTTCCATTGCCGTATGAGAGCTCGGTGTTCTTACAGTTTTCTATTGGAGAACCCTGTAGTTTACTCGAGTGCTGGTAGTAGTTCAGGCAGTTCAACGAAAGAATAGGTTTATCATAAGCAAAGGGTGTTGGTTTTGAAACACCGTCAATCATAACTGTTAAGTTTGGAAGGATTCCGCATTTTTTTAAGTAACGGGCCGCCAGTTTTTGCGAAACTTTTGCTCCCCAGCTATTGACCATCATGATGAGTCCCTGGTCTTTTTTACAATTATCTTTTTCGTCTACTACGAGCTTCATCACTGAATCGAGTTCCGAGTCTTTTGAGTAATGTGAAAGATATACAGTCTTGTAAATTTTTGGGTGGTTGGTGTTCATGTTGGTCCATACACCGCTGTCTTCAGAGTCCTTGCCAATCTTGTTTGAAAAAATATTTTCGCTGTCGTCTTTATCGCGGCCGGTTTTGAAGCCGGAGACGGCCACCATTAAGTAGCTTTTTGCATGTTTTGTGGGTTCGACAAAATCCGAAGCGAAGGCATGGGTGATAGTTAGTACCAATAGAGGCAATAGAATTAATTTTTTCATATATAATACCTTTCAATTTTCGGGCCTTATCTCTGGGGCATTATTCAGGTCACTTGCATTGGTTTCTATGGCCAAAAGTTTTACATGTGACCAAGTTTAGAAACTTGCCATATTTGGCAAGTTGGAGTATCGTATGGATAAGAAGCGAAAAGAGTACGCAGTAGAGTTAGTTATAAATGGGAAAAAAATTGAAAAAGTTGTTATTGATTCTCATTACGAAGAAAAGCATTCGGCCGTCATAAATGATGTAATGATTTTAAAACTTGTTGATTTGCTTAAGAATGAATTTCATGATGTGAATGATTATAAATTTCCCTTTAAATATTTTGTTAGTAACCGGCTTGAAATTGAAGATAAGTTGTATCGAATGATTTGGCTTCTTGAAGAAAATAAATCATACATCGGAATATTAAATGCTTTTCGGAGTTCAAAATGAGTAGATTTCCAAATATAAAAGAATTAAAAGCGATGGGGATTGATCTTGATAATGCAGAAGGATCTTTGGCCCTGCCTGCAAAACCAACACCACTTGAATTATTTCGATTTCAAATCCAGCAAAAATTTGTCATATATAAGATTGAACAAAATTGTTCACAAAAAGAAATGGCAGAGATGATTGGAATTGATGAAGCAAAGATGAGTAAGATTTTACGTCACAGGCTAGATGAATTTTCTACTGATAGGCTGATCACTCTCTATCAAAAAATAAATCCAGACTTAAAATTATCAGTCGGATAATTAAGACTTGAAGTACCCAGCGGATACTTCAAGTTCAAAAGAAATTACAAATTCGTTTTATCGTGTTCAGCTTCAAGAAATCTCTCCGCACGGATCGCTGCCTGACAGCCTGATCCCGCAGCAGAAATCGCCTGACGGTAGTATGGGTCCTGAACGTCACCGCAAGCGAACACGCCAGGGATATTAGTGTCAGGGTGAGTACCCTCAGTCTTGATATAACCGTGGTCATCAACCGTGATCTGACCTTTTAGGAATTTTGTATTCGGCTCGTGCCCGATTCCTAAAAAGAATCCGTCAGTCGGTCTGAATGTTTCTTCGTTTGTTTTATTATTGTGAACGCGAAGTGAAGTCACTCCCGTTTCATCAAAAAGAATTTCTTTTACTTCTGTATTCCAGATCACCTGGATTTTTGGATTTTTAAACGTTCTATCCTGCATAGGTTTACTTGCACGGAAATGATCTTTTCTATGTACTAGATAAACGATGGAAGCAAAACGAGTTAAGAAGTTTGCTTCTTCAAGAGCAGTGTCACCACCGCCGACAACGTGAACGATTTTATTTCGGTAGAAGAAACCGTCGCAAGTTGCACAGGCAGATACACCTTTACCGATTAACTCCATTTCATTTTTTAATCCAAGATACTTCGCTGAAGCACCTGTAGAAATGATCACAGTCTCAGCTAAAAATTCATGGCCGTTATCACAAGTAAGTTTGAAAGGGCGTTTTGATAAATCGATATCTGTAACTTTCGCTGCAAGATATTCTGTTCCAAAACGTAGCGTTTGTTTTTTCATGTGGGCCATTAAATCAGGGCCCATAACTCCTTCAGGAAATCCCGGGAAGTTTTCTACGTCAGTTGTTGTTGTTAGTTGTCCACCGGGCTCATGTCCTTCAATCACTAGTGGATTGAGACCGGCACGGGAAGCGTATAGGGCAGCAGTGTATCCGGCAGGGCCAGAGCCAATGATAATAACTTGTCTTGTATTAAGTGTAGTATCCATACAAATTCCTTAATTGATTAGTCGGTTATTTTAGAATGTGAGAATTTTTTATTCAACACCAAGTGAAGCTTTAAGAGCAGCAGCTGTCTCTTCTTCGTTTTTCACTTTTAGTTTTACTTCGATAGGACGGTCATCTTCTTCCGGGTGCATCTGGTAGAACGCACTTGTCGTCATTAAATCACCTGGATTTGGCGCTTCAGAAGTCGTTTTGAATTGTTCGCCCGAAACGTTACATTCATATTTATAGATTTTTTTGATCTTCTTTTTGCTCATAAAATGGCCTTCTTTATAGATTTTTTTTCGTTCTTTGATTGGGAAATATTTACCCTTAGTTATAGATTATTAAGTGCGTTGTAGCAAGGATTTCCCCTCTGTGTGCAGGGCGTTTTATTCTGTTAAACTGTTAATTAATATGAAAAAATTAGCATTTTTGATGACGTTATTGTTTATGAGGCCTCTTTGGGCCATCGCCCTTGAAGAAGTAACCCTGCAGGAACTGTCAACTTCAGGCAGAAGTCTGGTGATTGATCAGGGGACTTTGGAAAATTTCAAAGAGGGAATGTACGCAAAATTTTACGTACAAAAAGGGCCGAAAGAATTCCCGAAAGTTTTTTTAGTCGGTGAAGGTGAACTGGTAAAAAGTTTTCCAAAAAAATCTTACTGGCTGATCAAACAGGTCTATATTCCTGATTCAATGAAGTCGAATTCGAAAGTTTTAATCATGAAATCGACAGACATCACAAGCGGGCGACCGTTAAAAATTACTAATCGTCATATTGTGATTCCTGCCAAAGAATACAACGACGTCGACGATTATCTCGACAAAAACCAGACCAACGTACCTCAAAAATTCGTGAAAGAAGGCGGAGCTTTTGAAGCTTCAGCTGATGTTTTTGAAGAAGATGAAATGAAACACCCGACACCCGGGACAGATGTCACTGTTACGACTTATGAAAAATATAAAAAGAAAGCAGGGACTCATTTCAGTGAAGAATATGGTGACGTTACTGCCGATAATTTTTTCATCGGCAATAAACAAGTTGAGTTAGGTGACATCAAAAGAGCTGAAGATAAAATACTTTTTGATTCAGTCAGTGACGGCGCTATTGCAAAAACCAACAACATGAAATACGGCGTGAAGAGTTTTTACAGAGAGCAGGAAAGAGAAAAAAACCTTCCAGAGCTGGCAAAAGCTGGAACGCTGGCCTCAACGTATGAAGAAATGAAGTATGAAAAAAAACAAAAAAATATTGTGAGCCCGAAAGCTGTCGCAAAAGTCAGACGTGACGGAGACCAATGGTCATCTGACATGGACGACGCTGCTTTAAGAAAGTATTTTATTTCTACTGGTATCGAAAAAGAAAACAGACGTAGAGAGCTTGCACTCAATGAACTTGAAGGCCATGAACTGATGTTTCATTATTCAAATGCACTTAATTCTCATGGAAATGCCACAGATCCGAACTATCATAACCGCGGATATAATATCGGCATTGCCTATGATCTGCACCTTGCACGCACCAGTGAAAATCTAAAAAACTGGTCACTGCAATTTATGCTGGAAAAAGGTATAACGGAATACGACACCGGAGTTTATAATGCCCGTTCAGAAGAAACTTCATACGGCGCTTATTTAAATTATTATTTCGTGAATAATCCGCTTACTCTGAATTCATTCATATGGCTTGCAGGTTTGGGAATTAAAAATGGAAGTGCGAGTGTGTTTTCACCGGATCTTTCAAAAGAGTATTCTTATCAGGTTTTAACAATACCGGCACTACAGGTAATGACAAAGTATCGCTTTAGAAGTGGTGACCTGACAGAAGACAATGTGAACATCGGAGCAAGTTTAAACTTCGGTATGAACATCGACATGAAGAAATTATCGGTAATTGACCGACTGGACGACAATATTAATAGCAATATTTCCGTCACCGATTTAAAATATACAGTAGGTATGAGCGTTTATTTTTAGGATCAGGAGTTTTTCAGAATGAAAAAGTCACTATTATTTATATTGCCTGCGGTATTCGCATTCAACATAACCAACGTCAGCGCACTCGAGATTGACGAAAAATTAACACTAAGATTCTTAAAAGTTTCAGCGACGAAAAAAACTGTTCTCATCAACCGCGGTGGCGAAGATGGACTGGTCGTCGGTGATCATGCAAAATTTTTCATCACAGCTGGTGTAATTGCCCGCGGTGTGGCCGAAAAAGTTTCTCCATCCCGTTCAGTATGGTCACTCTATAGAGTTGTTGACCCGCAGGAAATCACTCAGGACAAAGTTTTAAACTTAAAGATCGCTACACCTGTGAAAATTACGGATGACCCGAGCAGAAGTTTAAAAGAAGAAGCAATCCCCGGTGGAAATGAGAAGATGGATGTTGCTGCCGGCACTGAAGGTGAAGCGACAAGCGATGATCCTGATCAGATCATGAATGATGCCGATAAAAATGAGATGAAAGATCTCGGCATGAATGAAGATGGTGGAAGCGATGAAGAAGTTTCAACTGTTAAAACTAAACCAAAAAAGAAAGAAACAAAAATTGTCAGCGG
>JACMNL010000117.1 GCA_014378525.1 Bacteriovorax sp. | reverse complement strand
ACTTTTAACCATGATGGAAAAAGCATGTATGTGCCGCTTCTAAATGATAAAAATCGTGAATTATCTAAAATTGTCTACGAAAGTCCGTTGTTTGCTGACTACCGCAATTATCAGATTGAACGTCAGTATAAATTAGAAAAAAAGTAAAAAATTAATCATTGTTACTTTCGATACCACCACGGCCTGATTGACCTGCGTATTTTTTGCATTTTTTGCTGACTCACACTGCATTTTCATGAGAAAAATCAAATGGCCTGTGGCAAGCCTCATAGCAATAAGTATCTTTAATACAGAAAAACCGCTCTTATTTCTGAAATTCATCAAATTTTCATTCTTAATTGTTAAATTTTAGAGGGAAAAGCTTTACGAAAAAAGTGCTTTTTCTTAAACTATTAACTATTAATTAATGCTGTAAGCTAATAAGGAATTTCATGGACGTTATCGAGTCTTCAATTGATGTCAATTCATCTGACTTTAAAGAAAATCAAAAATACCATCTTGGCCTTCGCGCAGAACTTATAGAAAAATTAAAATCTGTAAAAATGGGCGGCGGAATTGACCAGGTAAAACGTCATCACGAAAGAAAAAAATTTTTACCGAGAGAGCGCATTGAAAAAATTCTTGATGCCGGATCTCCCTTCATTGAACTCTCAAGCCTTGCTGCTTATCAGTTGTACGAAGAAGATGTTCCTGGTGCAGGAATGGTCACAGGGATTGGACGTGTTCACGGTGTTGAATGTCTTTTCGTTGCCAACGATGCGACAGTAAAAGGCGGAACATATTTTCCTATGACCGTAAAAAAGCATTTACGTGCTCAGGAAATCGCTGCAGAAAATAATTTACCATGCATCTACCTTGTAGACAGCGGTGGAGCTTATTTACCAAAGCAGGATGAAGTATTTCCTGACAGAGACCATTTTGGTCGCATATTTTATAATCAGGCGCAGATGTCCGCAAAAGGCATTCCGCAAATCGCAGTCGTGCTTGGATCGTGTACTGCCGGCGGAGCTTATGTTCCGGCGATGAGTGATGAAACAATTATCGTGAAAGGAAACGGGACAATCTTTTTAGGCGGGCCGCCTTTAGTTCAGGCCGCGACCGGAGAAATTGTAACGGCCGAAGATCTTGGTGGTGCTGATGTTCATACGCGTATCAGTGGAGTGAGTGATCACATGGCCAATGATGAAGAAGAAGCTTTCATCATCACAAGAAACATTATTGAAAATTTAAATTTCAGGTCACCTGGAAAAATCCAGGGACTTTTAAATTCTGCTGAAGTTAAAGCTCCGCTTTATCCGGCCGAAGAACTTTACGGTATCATTCCGAAAGATACAAAAAAACCTTTTGATGTTAGAGAGATCATTACACGTTTAGTTGATGGAAGTGAGTTTCACGAATTCAAGGAACGTTACGGTGCCACACTTGTCACAGGTTTCGCACGCATTCACGGCCAGCACATAGGGATCGTAGCGAACAACGGAATTCTTTTTTCTGAGAGCGCGCAAAAAGGAGCTCACTTTATCGAGCTGTGCGGACAAAGAAAAATTCCTCTTTTATTTTTACAGAACATTACCGGCTTCATGGTCGGACGCCAGTATGAGAACGAAGGAATTGCAAAACACGGAGCAAAGATGGTTACGGCCGTCTCAACTGTTCAGGTTCCAAAGTTCACTGTGATCATCGGTGGATCTTTTGGAGCAGGTAACTACGGTATGTGCGGTCGTGCATACTCGCCGCGCTTTTTATGGATGTGGCCGAACTCGCGCATTTCCGTCATGGGTGGTGAGCAGGCTGCAAAAGTTTTATCGACGGTTAAACAAGGCGGATTAAAAGCTGCTAAAAAACCAGAGATGACTGCTGCAGAAGTGGCCGCTTTCGAAAAACCAATTTTAGATAAATATGAAGTTGAAGGTAGTCCGTATTACTCCAGCGCGAGACTTTGGGATGACGGTGTTATTGATCCAGCTCAGACACGCGATTTATTAGGTCTAGCAATTGCAGCCTCTCTTAACTCTGGCATTGGCGAGAGTAAGTTTGGCGTTTTCAGAATGTAGGTGAAGTATGTTTTATAAATTAGATATTGATTCAAAAGGTGTAGCGACAGTGACGTTAAATCGTCCTGAACTTCACAATGCTTTTAACGATGAGTTGATCCGCGATCTTGTAATATGTTTCGGTGAACTGGAAAAAAATCAAAGTGTGCGTTTAGTGATTTTAACCGGCGAAGGAAAATCTTTTTGTGCAGGAGCAGACCTTAACTGGATGAAACGCATGAAAGACTACACTCACGAAGAAAACGTAAAAGACTCGCAGGCGCTTGCAGAACTTTTTACTGTAATCAATAAATTCTCGCGTCCGGTAATTGGTAAAATTAACGGATCAGCTCTCGGTGGTGGAGCAGGACTTGTCGCTTGTTGTGATTATGTTGTTGCTGTTGATACAGCGATGATTGCCTTTACTGAAGTCAGACTTGGACTTCTTCCCGCGGTTATCTCGCCGTTCGTTATAGCTAAAATTGGAGAAAGCCACGCACGAGCGACTTTCCTTTCTGGCGCGAAGATTAGTATGTCACGCGCGTTCGTGATGGGTTTAGTTCACCAGGTAACAACTCAGGAACAGCTGGATTCTGAAATAGAAAAAGTTGTCGCAGACTTTTTACTGGCGGGCCCTGTGGCCGCATGTCGTGCAAAAGAGCTTATTAACCGAGTGGTGAGGTCTGAGACAATTGAAGATGCAAGAGACTTTACATGTGAGATGATCTCCAAAGCGCGTTCCAGCTCAGAAGGGCAGGAAGGCATGAGTGCACTATTAGAAAAAAGAAAGGCGAGTTGGTATTAATGAAAAAAATTACAAAAATCCTGATCGCCAATCGTGGTGAGATTGCTCTTCGAGTGATTTCTACTGCACGCGAAATGGGAATAAAAACTGTTACGTTATACACAGATGAAGAAATTAAACTTCCTCATGCTACTGCAGGTGATGAATCTTTTAATCTTGGAAGTGGAGCTTTAAAAGAAACATATCTTAATCAAGAAAAGATTATTGAGATCGCACGTAGCTGTGGTGCGGATGCTGTGCACCCTGGATATGGTTTTCTCTCTGAGAAATCATCATTCGCAAAAAAAGTAAGAGAGGCAGGATTAATTTTTATCGGTCCTTCACCAGAATCAATCGATCTGATGGGTGATAAAAAAACTTCTAAAATTAAAATTCAGGAATTAGGTGTTCCCTCAATTCCCGGTTACCACGGTGACAATCAGGAAATCGGCCATCTGGTTAAAGAAGCAAAAAAAATTGGTCTTCCGGTTTTAATTAAAGCTTCTGCCGGCGGTGGTGGAAAAGGGATGAGAATCGTCTATGAAGAAAGCGAATTTCAATCGGCGCTTGAGGGAGCAAAGAGAGAAGCACTAAACGCTTTCGGTGATGAAACTGTTTTACTTGAAAAATATATTACATCTCCCCGTCACATCGAAATCCAGGTGATGAGTGACCAGCATGGCAATCACTTTCATTTATTTGAAAGAGAGTGCTCGATTCAACGCCGTTACCAGAAAATCGTTGAAGAGTCTCCGAGCCCGGCCGTAACACCGGAGCTTCGTAAAAAAATGACTGAAGCTGCGATTAAAATCACGAGCGGAATCAATTACGAAGGTGCAGGAACAATTGAATTAATTTTAGATACTGATGGCAGGTTTTATTTCCTGGAAATGAATACACGCCTTCAGGTAGAGCATCCGGTAACTGAGATGGTAACGGGTCTCGATCTTGTACGTCTTCAAATCATCGTTGCTCAGGGAGATAAACTTCCTTTCACACAAAATGATTTAAAACAACGTGGACACGCTATTGAAGTAAGGCTTTATGCTGAAGACCCGGACAACGGATTTCTTCCAAGCATCGGAACGATTAAAAAAATCGGGAAGACAACAGTCAGAGACACGAGACTTGATTGTGGATACGTCGACGGCAATGCTGTAACTATTTCATTCGATCCGATGCTGGCAAAATTAATCAGCTGGGGAGAGTCCAGAGAAGTTGCGGCACAGAAATTAAATCTCGCTTTAAACGATATTTTATTTTTAGGACTAAAAACCAACCGCGATTATTTAAAACGGATTCTCACTCTTCCTGAGTTTCACAAGGGAGCAACCTACACTCACTTTGTAAAAACTTACGAAGATAAATTAAAGAAGAAAGTTCCGACAAAAGAGCAGACAGCAATGGCCGTCGCAGCTTTTTTACTTAAAAAAGATTCTGCTGCTGGAACAAGTACACAGACTACGACTAAAACAAACAATGTATGGGAAGGCCTTACAGGCTTCAGGAATATTTAATGAAAAGACAAATTCAACTTAATGACGAAATGATTGACGTTGATGTTATCGAACAAAACCCCCGTTTTGTTTTATTTAATCTCGACGGCACAGAGTACACAGTTAATCTTTCAAATGTAGACGACTATAAAATGAACTTATCCTACAAAAACACAAATGTGACTGTTGTCGGAGTAGACACTCACTTTGTGGTTGATGGTGTGGAATTCGCTATTTCTGCTCCGAACAGATCGCGTTCAAAAGGAAAGACTACTGACCACGGGCAGATGACTTCGCCAATGCCGGGAAAAATTCTAAAGATCTTTATCAAAGAAGGTTCTGTTGTAGAACCGGGCACACCGATTCTGGTTATGGAAGCAATGAAGATGGAGCATACAATTAAGGCCAGTAAAAAAGGCGTTGTTGAAAAGGTTCATTATAAAGAAGGTGACCAGGTTCAAGGCGGCGTGGAGCTTGTAAAACTATGTTAGGACATTTGCCAAAAAAAGTTCGTATTGTTGAAGTAGGTCCTCGCGACGGACTTCAAAATGAAAAAACCATTGTCTCGATGGAAGACAAAGTCACATTCATAAAAATGCTGGCCGCTTCAGGTATGCATGAAATCGAAGCGAATAGTTTTGTTCGCGTTGAAAAAATTCCACAAATGAGTGACGGGATTGAACTCTTCTCATCTCTAAAAAAAGAGTCTTCTTTAAAGAATACAAAACTGATTTCTTTAATCCCTAATGAAAAAGGACTGGAGAACGCTCTTAAAGCTGGTGTAACTGAAATTGCGGTTGTAACTGCAACATCAAACACTTTTAATAAAACAAATATCAATGCAACAACAGATGAGTCTCTAAAACGCATCGATGCAGTTGTTGCACGTGCGAATAAAGAAGGTCTTAGAACTCGCGCCTACATCTCGACAGTTTTCGGCTGTCCTTATGAAGGCAAAACAAGTCTTACTGAATTAAAAAGAGTCGCGAATCATCTTGAAAGTCTCGGCGTCTATGAAATTTCCCTTGGAGATACCATTGGAATTGCCAATCCTCTTCAGGTGAAAGATACGATTCAGTTTTTAAAGGCAGACTTCTCTCTGGATTTCTTTGCTATGCACTTCCACGATACCCGCGGAATGGCCGTCGCAAATATTCTAGCTTCACTTGATATGGGAATGACGAGCTTCGATTCATCGGCGGGCGGACTGGGTGGATGTCCTTACGCTAAAGGCGCTTCAGGAAATGTGGCGACTGAGGATTTAGTATTTTTATTTTCTTCGATGGGAATTGAAACGGGAATCGATATGGAAAAACTTGCCCAGGCCTCAAGCTTCATACTCGGAAAACTCTCTCAAAGAAGTTCTTCTTCAAAAAATTTAACAGCGTATCTCGCTTCGAAGGCCTAGGTATCGTCTTTAATTAGATATGTGTTTCAGCAAATTGAAGAACGATTGTTACTGCTTCTTCAACTGATAGTTCAGAGTTCTGAGCTAAAATGTTATTAACTTCATATCCTAGAAGATTGCTCATTTCTCCAGTTTGAAGATAATTTTGAGCGTCGTTTTGAACTGCAACCGCGATAGCTTTCATGTTAACAGCAGCAAGAGATCCTGCAGATGACCCAAGAGTTGGGTTACCAACAGATGATCCAACAGATGATCCTGCAGTAGAAACACCGGCACCAGCAAGTGAAACTGAAGGGTCTGTATATCCTAATGGTCCAACTGTCCACGGTCCGTTTGGTCCCATTCCTGTCTGGTTTGCCATTGCAGATACTGATAATGTTAAAGCTAATACTACTAGTAGTGATTTCATAATTCCTCCAATTGTTGTTTGAGCAAAAGTCATTTATCATAAATTGGGATAGGCATTATATAACGTGAAAAATTTACCAATCAGCTGGCCACAACGGAGAATTCCCCATGAGCTTTTACACAAAATCGTTCCCACACCTGGAAGTTGCTGTAAAAAATACCCATCAGTTATGGGTGACTCTAAATAACCCCGACCAGATGAATGCCATCACAACTGATATGATTAACTCACTCACAGAGGTGCTTGCTCACGCTGATTTCGACCGCGACATACGTGTGGTTGTACTTACGGGGAAAGGAAAAAACTTCTGCGCAGGCGGCGATATAAAGGCCATGGAAGAAAAGTCGGGGATGTTTGCAGGTGAGAGTAACGAACTTCGCGCGCGCTACCAGCACGGCATTCAGAGAATCCCTCAGTGTATCGAAAATCTTTCTGTGCCGGTGATTGCAATGGTAAATGGTGCAGCTGTCGGAGCGGGCTGTGATCTTTCTATGATGTGCGATTTGAGAGTCGGAAATCAGAAAACAAAATTTGCTGAGACTTTCACGCGCATGGGACTTGTTCCAGGTGATGGAGGAACATTTTTTTTACAACGTATCGTCGGATATTCCAAAGCGATGCAGATGTTTCTCACTTCAAAAAGCTTCGAAGGAAAAGAGGCGATGGACTTCGGTCTGATGAATTTTTTATTTGATGAAGCAGTGATGGAAGAAGAAACTAAAAAAATCGCCGATGCGATTTGTGCGAATTCTCCAGTGGCACAGAAGCTGACAAAAAAAGCGATGAAGGTATCCTACCTTCACGATCTGCAAACATCTCTGGATATGCTGGCAAGCTTTCAAGGTATTTCACAAAGAACAAATGATCACTTCGAAGCGATCAAATCGTTTAAAGAAAAACGCTCTCCTAATTTCAGAGGCCAATAAAAAATTTGACTTCACGAGTCCGTACAATACACAATTATATAAGATGAAAAATTTTGTTTTTTCCATTTTTTTAGTGCTGGCGCTTTCGTCATGCTCAACAATGGAATTCAACTCGAGCGGGAGCGAAGCCTTTTATGTGGCGGCCCAGGCGAAGAGTGAAAAACAAGTTGTTGCCATAAAAACAAAAGATTTTTATTTCTGGGGAATGAGTCCTGAGAAACCGGATTTCAATCTGCAGGATGAAACCAACGGACTGGGCGTATACAACCCAAGCTACGTGAACATTGAACAAAGTTATTCGTTTTCAGATATTTTATACACCGTCATCACTCTTGGACTTTATTGTCCTGTGACTTACAAGATCACTCTCTTATCAAACGAAGAGTTGAAATGAAAAAGTTAGTGATGATTGCTTGTTTGTTAATGTTTGTTTCAGGATGTGGATCTTTAAAGATCACTCCAAGAAGCTGCAATACAAAAGCTGTGTGGGGATCTAATCCAGCTTCATCGCGCACAAGTACACGCGAAGAAATGGATGATGAAAAAATCTTAGACATCAAAGCAAAAGATGAATTCTATGTTTTTTCAGACCGCGAGATCAGAATCCGCGACATCCTCGAGTCACATGGAATCAAGTGCGAAGAAGTAAAAAAACTTCGGGTTGAAATCAAGACTTCCTGGTTTTTTAAAAGGGAAGTGTCATTAAAAGTTGTTAAGAATTGATCTTGATGCCAGGGATTGGCAACATTCATTTTAAGTGAAGGGCCAAGGATGGCCCCTTTTTTTAATCTTCGTCTAATGACCCAAGCAAATTCGAAAAGAAACTCTTCTTATAATCAGTCGCTTCTTCCTGAGTTAAATGCCCGAACGTCGTTCTATCCTGTTCAATAAAAAGATTTTTATCAACCAGGTCATTGAGAAATCTTGATTTAAACCTCGGTGCTTCTTTCCCGAAAAGTTTTCTCTGCTTACAGTAAGTCATCACCAGCTTTTCCTGAGCTCTCGTAATCCCCACGTAACATAGTCTGCGCTCTTCAGAAATATCTTCTCCCTGAGAAATAGTTTTTTTATGAGGGAGCATTTCTTCTTCTACGCCCATGAGATAGATCGTATTGAATTCGAGTCCTTTCGAAGAATGAAGTGTCATCATCGTCACTTCGTTTTTTCTTACGTCACCATCTTCGGCATCATCAGCGTCGTCTTTATCCTGAGAGTCCTGAAGCAGTAATCTCTCACAGAATAGTTTAAGGTTGGCACTATCCTTATAGTAATTCGTAAAACGCTCACTCGATTCTATGAAGTGCATAACATCGTTGCGTCTTCTCTCAACTTGTTTAGCATTGTCGTATTGTTTGTCGATGAAATTTAAATAATCAATTTCTTCGATAAGATTGGTGATGCTTTGAGCGAGGGAGTGCATTTCAAAAGTTTTCTTGTATTTTTTTATCAGCTCAACGAATTTTATAATACCTGCGGATCTGGTCGGGTCAATGGCCGGGTATTTATCGAGAGCATCGAACAAAGCAATGTTTTCTTCTCCTGCCTTTGCCAGGTATTTTTCAAGAGTGACGTTACCAATTCCGCGATGAGGTATATTCAATACACGGCGAATCGCCATCTGGTCATTAGGATTTAAAATAACAAAAAGGTAGCTCATTAAATCTTTTACTTCTTTTTTATCGTAAAATTTCTGGCCGCCGATGATCGTGTAGGGAACAGAACTTAAGCGTAGCTGATCTTCAATAAGTTGAGTCTGAGTGTTACTACGATAGAGAATGGCAATGTCCCCGAGGTGTCCGCCATT
>JACMNL010000116.1 GCA_014378525.1 Bacteriovorax sp. | reverse complement strand
GGCTACAGACCACATCCGTTAAAACTCAATCAAGAAACCAGTGAATATAAAATTCAGGAAAACAGATCGATGCTTCTTCGAATTGGAGTGGCCGGTGCTGCTTCCGGAAACATCATGCTTTATGCCGTTTCATTGTATGCCGGCGCAAATGCTGAATATGCAATAGTCTTTAATGCTTTAACAGTTCTCTTTGCAATCCCTGTTTTAACTTATAGTGCTTACCCATTTTATCGCAACTCATATATGGCAATTAAAAATAAAACACTCTCTATAGATGTTCCTATTTCTCTGGCCCTGATCATGGGTGCAGTAATGGGAATATATAATCTAATTCGGGGAATTAATGAAAATTATTTTGATTCACTGACTGCACTTGTCTTTTTACTTTTGATTTCCAGATACTTCCTCAAACTCATCCAGGAAAAAGGTCTCAGCACTACAGATATGCACTTTTTTTATCAAGGTGAAAATATCCTTAAGATGTCTGAATACCCGGATAGTTTTACTGTGATTCATCCCAAATCCATCAGACTCAATGATATTCTGAAAATAAGTCCAAATCAGATTATTCCTGCCGATGCTGAAATCATATCAGGCCAATCCTATTTAAATAATTCTCTTTTAACCGGTGAATCACAACTGCAAAAAGTTTATGCCGGTGATAAGGTTTATTCGGGAACTATGAATGTCAGCAGTGAAATTATTATTAAAGTTCTGGGCATTAATAAAAATACCCGACTTGGCAGTATCTTAAAAAGTGTCGAAGATGGCTGGGGACAGAAATCTAAAATCGTCGATTTAACAAATAGAGTTTCGAAATATTTTGTTCTCGTTGTTTTTGCCCTGGCCTTCATTCTTTTTTTTGCAGGACTTAATGAAGGCAATACAAAACATGCATTCGAGCAGGCGTTAACTCTACTGATAGTAACTTGTCCGTGCGCACTTGCCATTGCAACTCCACTTACGTTTATCAGAACACTTTCAAAAAGTGCTCAAAAAGGCATTGTCATTAAAGACGATGCAGTTATTGAAAAACTATCTACTGCAAAAAATATTTTCATCGATAAGACAGGAACACTAACAGAAAATAAAATGCGCGTGACAGAACTGGTTCACAAACTTCCGTCCATTCTTCCGGTCAGCACGATCATCTACAATCTGGAAAAAAGTTCACGTCACCCGGTGGCGAAATCCCTGATGGATTTTTGTTCTGACGATTCTGTAGAAAAACTAAGTGTGAGTGACCTCAAGGAAATTCCTGGTGTCGGTATAAGCGGAATCATTGCCGGCCATTATTACGAAATAAAAAATTACTCTATCTATGAAGATTCAAAACTTATTGCACATTTTAGCGTGAAAGACAGTCTCAGAGAAGACTCTTACGGAGCGATCAATAAATTAAGATTCATGGATCTCAATTTTAAAGTCATCTCGGGTGATAAAAAAGAATACGTTGAAGACATTGCCCAATCACTGGACTTAATGAAGTATGAATATGCTTTTGAACTTTCACCTGAAGAAAAGGCAGAAATAATCAAAGCGTCACAAAAAACTGTCATGATCGGTGATGGTGCAAATGACTCTATCGCCTTAAGTTATGCAGATACAGGTATTGCAGTTCACGGCGCGATGGATATCTCTCTTCGAGCTGCAGATGTTTACCTCAATCTCCCGGGGATGAATCCGGTTGTTGATCTCATCATCATTTCCAAAGAAACGATGAAAGTTGTCTACAGAAATTTAATTCTCTCACTTTGTTACAACAGTGTGTCTGTTTATCTCGCTTTCACAGGGAGAATATCTCCCCTGACTGCGGCCATAATTATGCCATTAAGTTCACTCACAGTTTTAATTTCTACAATCGCAGGAACCAAGGAACTAAGAAAACAATGGAAATAATAAAATTACTCATACCGCTGGCACTTTTACTCGCTGGATTTTTTATCGCCGGATTTATATGGATGACTAAAAAAGGGCAGTACGATGACCTGGAAACACCGGGCCTGCGCATGTTACTCGAAGATAATAAAAGCAAATCAGATAACCAAACCCAAAAGGGAGAATTATGAATTCGGATGGAACGACTCGAGGTGGAAAACTCGAAAAATTTTCTTATGACGACCAGATTGTAAGATGGTTTATTATCGCTACACTCATCTGGGGTGCTGTGGCCATGTTACTCGGGATCACGATTGCATTTCAGTTAGCAGACTGGCATGTGAACATGAACCTGCAGTGGATTACTTTTGGAAGATTGCGTCCCCTTCACACGAATGCGGCCATCTTTGCATTTTGCGGAAACGCTATTTTTGCGGGAGTGTATTACTCTCATCAACGACTGCTGAAAGCGAGGCTCTTTAATGATCTGCTTTCACGCATACACTTCTGGGGCTGGCAGCTTATTATTGTCTCAGCAGCACTCACGTTGCCATTTGGACTTACGGCCGGAAAAGAATACGCAGAACTAGAATGGCCGATTGATATTGCCATCACTGTTATCTGGGTTATATTCGCGGTAAACTTTTTTGGGACAATTATTCGTCGACGTGAAAGACACATCTACGTTGCCATCTGGTTTTACATCGCCACAATTATTACAGTCGCTGTACTTCACATTGTTAACTCAATGGAAGTTCCGGTTTCAATTTTTAAATCCTACTCGATGTATGCCGGTGTTCAGGATGCTCTTGTTCAATGGTGGTATGGCCACAATGCAGTTGCCTTTTTTTTAACGACCCCATTTTTAGGTTTGATGTATTACTTTGTTCCTAAAGCGGCCAACAGACCAGTCTATTCATACAGACTTTCTATCATTCACTTCTGGTCTCTGGTTTTCATTTACATCTGGGCCGGACCTCACCATCTTCTTTATACAACTCTACCGGAATGGGCCCAGACACTCGGTATGGTTTTTTCCATTTCATTATGGGCACCGAGTTGGGGTGGGATGATCAATGGTCTGTTAACGATGAGAGGTGTGTGGGACAAAGTACGCACAGATCCTGTTTTAAAATTTATGGCGCTTGCTTTAACATTTTACGGTATGGCGACTTTTGAAGGGCCGCTCTTATCAATTAAATCTGTAAACGCGATTGCGCATTTTACGGACTGGATTCCAGGACACGTACATGCTGGGACGATCGGATGGAACTATCTTCTGATTGCCGGGATTCTTTACTACATGGTTCCTAAATTATGGAATGCAAAAATTTATTCTGTCAGACTTGCTAACATTCAGTTCTGGACAGCGACGATCGGTCTTGTACTCTACGTTGTTTCAATGTGGGTAGCAGGTATCACGCAGTCACTAATGTGGAGAGCGATTGATTCAACAGGGAAACTGGTTTATCCAAACTTCATTGAAACAGTTGTAAAAATTGTGCCTATGTATTGGGTAAGAGCGATCGGTGGAACTCTTGTTTTCATCTCTTTCCTTATAATGTTTTACAACCTTTATAAAACCGCTAAGAGCGGATCAATTGAAGCTGAGCCTGTTCTTGAAGCTTATGCACTCAACTCTTCTTCTGAAGAACCGAATGCAGCAGCACACAGAAAACTTGAAGGATGGCCGATGATTTTCGCGGTTCTTTCTCTGATTGCGATTCTGGTTGGTTCAGGGATTGAATTAATTCCGGCGATGCTTTCTCAAAAATATATTGTGAAGATGAGTGTTGTTAAACCATACACGCCGCTTGAACTTATGGGACGCGATCTATATGTGAGAGAAGGATGTTACCTGTGTCACTCGCAGACCGTAAGGCCGATGACCCACGAAGTACTTAGATACGGAAAGGCCTCTGAAGCTGCAGAGTTTGTTTACGATCATCCATTTCAATGGGGATCAAAAAGAACTGGGCCGGATCTGGCACGTGTTGGTGGAAAATATCCAAACAAGTGGCACTTCAGACATATGTGGGACCCGAGAGAAGTAACTGCGGGATCGATCATGCCGAGATACATGTGGCTCTTCGATCAGAAAATTGACTACGACATTCTGAAGAAAAAAATGAGTGTCATGCAGACTCTTGGTGTTCCTTACACCAATGCAGAAGTTGAAGGAAGTGTTGATGCTGCTAAAAAACAGGCAGAAGGAATTCGCGACAACTTAATGGAGTCTGGTGTTTCAAAAGAAGTAGTGAATAAAGAAATAGTAGCACTGATTGCCTATCTGCAAAGAATCGGTGTGGATTACGGTAAGTCGGAGGTGTCTCAATGAAATTAGCACTGGAACATTTTAACCGGCCTTGGTTGCCCATCAGCGGACTTATTATTTTCATGATCTGTTTTGCTGCTTACACCTACTGGACTTTTAAAAAAGAAAATAAAGGTGTGTACGATCACGCCTCGATGATCCCGCTTGAGGAGGAAAAAAATGAAAGAAGATAACAAACTTCATGTCGAGGAGAATGAAAAACATCTTCTTATGGACCACAACTATGACGGCATTCAGGAATTAAACCATCCTCTTCCGTTCTGGTGGTCATTTACATTCTACGGTGCGATTGTTTTTTCGACCTGCTATTTCGTTTATTATATGTTCCTGGGCGGACCAAGCCTGCGCCAGGAATTTCAAAAAGATTATGCGGTCATCATCGCCTATCAGCAGGAATACAAAAAGAAAGAAGGAATTTTTGATCCGGAACTTTATGCTAAATTTTCGACGCCGGAAAATACTAAAAAAGGTGAAGAAGTTTTTACCAATAACTGCATGACTTGCCATCAGGAAAAAGGTCGCGGAGATATTGGACCAAATCTGACAGACGAATACTGGTTATGGGCCAAAGGTACTCCGGCCACGATTTACCCGGTTGTCTTCAATGGAGTTCCCGACAACGGAATGCCGGTTTGGTCAGAAGTTCTAAGCAAGGAAGAAATTTATGAAGCCGTCGCTTATGTGCAGACACTTCATCACACTCACCAACCCAATGGAAAGGCACCTCAGGGTGTAAAAGTAGATGACAACTAACCGTTTTGAACTTGATCAGGAACGTATTGCGACGACCGATGAACAAGGCCACAGAGTTTATCTATATCCCGAAGATGTTAAGGGGGTATGGAAAGACCGGCGTACAGTCGTCTACTGGTTTTTGATTGGAGTTTATCTGATCATGCCGTGGATTTATGTGAATCATAAGCCTTCACTCATGATTGATATCTTTAAAAGAGAATTTACATTTATGGGTTCAACTTTTTATGGAGTTGAACCTATACTCTTTTTTCTTATTGTTGCATTTCTACTTTTTTTCATCGCATTCATGACGAGTCTTTTTGGCCGCGTATGGTGCGGATGGGCCTGTCCACAGACAGTCTTTATTCAGGCTCTTTTTCTGAAGATAGAAACTTTTATTGAAGGTTCTGCAAGAGAAAGACGTGCTCAGGAAAAATCGCCGAAGACAACCAGGATGTATTTAAAGAAATTTTTAAAGTGGATAATATTTACAATAATTTCACTTCACATCGCCCACACGCTGGTTGGATATTTCACAGGTCCGCGCGAATTATTTTATATCACTATGCACTCTCCAGCTGAGCATTTTGGAATCTTCACAGCAACAATGATCATTACTTCAATTTTCCTGCTGGATTTTGGATGGTTCCGCGAACAGTTTTGCATCATTGCCTGTCCGTATGGAAGAATGCAGTCAGTGATGATGGATGAGAATTCATCGATCATTATGTACGATGTAAAAAGAGGTGAACCAAGAAGAGGATCAGTCAATGCAACTAACACAGGTGAAGGAGACTGCATTAACTGTTACAACTGTGTAAAAGTTTGTCCTACCGGAATTGACATCAGAAGAGGAACCCAGCTGGAGTGTATCGCTTGCACCAACTGTATAGATGCCTGTGATGAGATTATGATAAAGATTAAAAAACCAAAAGGACTTATCCGATTTGGTTCTGAAAATGAAGTTAATGGATTAAAGAGAAATCTCTTCACCGGCCGCTCGATGGTCTATGCAACAATTTCCCTTGTCTTCATTGGAGCTTTTATCTTTTTCCTGAATGACAGTTCAAAACTCGACCTGATATTCATCCGTGGTACTGATACCTACTCTCTTTCAGATAATGAAATTACCAATCGTTTCGCACTGAAAATTACACATCAGGGTGACAGAACTTATAAAGTAAAATTTAATCTAAAAGATCAATCATTAAATTCCAAAATAAAAATCATCACTCCGCAGTCTCCCCTGGAACTTTCTCAACATGAAAAGAAAATTATCATCTTTTTTAAATTCGAGAAAAGCTTACTTGAGAGCGGTTCAAAGAAAATTGATATCGATGTGTATGATGAAGTACAAAATAAAATCGTTACGACCAAGGAGGTGGTGCTTGTCGGACCTACAAATTAATTTCCAGCATTTTTTTCCGTGGGTTTCTTTTCTTGCAGGTCTGGGTGGAAGTCTCCATTGCGTCGGCATGTGTGGTGGTCTCGTCACGGCCTCTTGTGACAAGAGTAAAGATGTAGTCAGATACCAGTTCGGAAGACTACTCGGGTATCTCGCTTTGGGATTATTGGCCGGATATTTAGGAAGCCTGGTGAATTTTGAAAAAAGCTCACCTATAGTGACAGTTATTCCCGGGATGTTCATTGGAATTTTATTTTTATACTGGGGTGTACAGAACTGGAGAGGAAAAAAAGCAGAACTTCCCATGCCTAAATTTATGGGGAAATTTTATACTTTTTTATGGAAAAAACTGGTTTTTAAAAATGTGTCGGTATCGAAAGCATTTTTTACCGGACTTATTTCTATCTTTCTTCCGTGCGGATTGCTTTACGGAGTTGTGCTCGGAGGCCTTGCTTTACAACACCCATTAGTGGCCGTCTTTTCAATGTTATTTTTCTGGCTGGGAACTGTCCCATCAATGATGCTTGCTCCGCAGGTGTTTCAAAAAATTCTGGCGCCATTTAAAAGTAAACTTCCCAGGACCTATGCCATCAGTCTAATTATTCTAGGGCTTATGACTGTCGGTTTCAGGGTGGTGAAATTTAATGAGTTACATGCAAAAACCACGACTGAACCAGCAATGGAGATGACCTGTCACTAAAAATCATTTTTCTGAAACCAGCAATCTGGTCTTTTATCGGAATCATTTAAACACGCACCGATCTTCGGGTCATTGATATCAAAAGGCCTGTCATTACTTTTTTCACAAAGCGCTCCTGAAGAGAATGTATCAAGCCTGCACTGGGCACCCGGATGATTGTAAATTGTTTTACTCACTTTCGTCATATCTTTAGTGTTCAGTTGAGGAACCGGATATCCGTTTACCAGGGATGCAAAAACTTTACTGACTGTAAGACCTGCCAGAACAACCCGCGCGCAGGCATTATCACTGCATTTTGACAGTGCCGTTTTGTAATCACCGGAGTCCTGCTCAGGCTCAAACATTTTTATATCAATTCCGGTTTTATAAAAAAGTGGAAGGCATTTTGAAGTGGCATAATAGTCGGCCTGTCCTTCTGCTGATGACCAGCCTCTTAATCCTGAAGTCCCTCTTAGCATTTTAGGAGCTCCACCAAGGTGATGCCCTATTTCATGGCAGATCAACAAAAGAAAAGCGTCCTTGGTCATTAAAGGATGTCTGGCGAGACCTCCGTTCATTACAACCACAGCATTGTTGGAATCATCTCTGGTCGCAAAAGCATCAACTGTCGGATCACTCCATCTTTTATCTATAATAAGTTCTTTATTAAGAATTTTTTTTACTTCGGGAGACATAATACTTATGGCACTATCGATAATCTGATTAAATTCTTCCTCTGAAAGTCCTTCCCCAAAACTTTTAACACCTTTTTCGTATCTGATATCTGATACAGGAAAACACGACTCTGGTTCTCGTTTATACTTTTCTGCGGAAAAAATCTGAGATGAAAAAGATATAAGAGTTAAAGACAAAAAAACATTTGATAACTTCATAAATACTCCTGAGAAAGAATAATTATCATGGACACCGGTGTCTTTCTATCATTAAGGATAAAAATAAAAACTGTGAATAATCATAAAAAAAGCTGGGCCATATCAGTTTTCTATCATTGAAATAATTCTATAAACATCATGACCTTGAAGTTAACAACCCAAAGGAGGGTTTATGAAAAGATTCCACACACAAATTCTAACTGCACTTGCCATTATGCCTGTTCTTGGTTTCGCTGCTACAAGCAATTCTTACGAAACTAACGTACCAGTTGACCACGTCTATTCCCCGGCCGGATTTGACAGCAATGATAATATTGAAGTCGCTGTAACCGGTTATCTTCCAAACTTATGTTACAAAGCACCTAAATCAACAGTCACTGCTAAGAACGGAAAAATTTCTGTTTCTATGCAGGCAACTAGAAATGACAATGCAATGGGATTTTGTGCAATCATCAGGATTCCCTACGTAGAGTACATCAAAGTTGGAGTTCTTGATAAAGGCCAGTACAACATTGCAGTTAACGAAATGTCTCCATGGCAAAAAACCAGCAGTATTAAAATCACAGAAGCAAGCAGCAGCTCGATTGATGAAGTTATTTATGCCAACGTAGACGAAGTTGCACGAGTTGATGATACAAGAAAAGTTCTTTTAAAAGGATACAATCCAAGTGACTGTATGGAACTAAAAGAAATTGTCATCAAGGATAATGGTAGCGATACCTATTCAATTCTCCCAAAAATGAAACAAGTAAGAGCGGAATGCCCTAAAAAAATGATTCCATTTGCTTACGAAGTTGAAGTTCCTACAAACCTCGAAGCGGATAAAGTTCTTCTTCATGTGCGTGTTATGGACGGTAGATCAGTGAACGCCTTCTTTAACAATAGGCCCGAAATAGAATAAGACTTTAAATGTTTTGACTGGCAGAAGAATAAAATCTTCTGCCAGATTTTATGGAAAAAATATGAGCATTTATACTTTTGATAAAATAACCCGGGATTTAAATTTTCTGGGTGGAAAGGGTTTTACTCTTGGCCTGATGAAAAATGCCGGCTTCAATGTTCCGGATGGTATGGTCCTGACAACCAGACCGGCCTGTCCTCTGGGATGGAATGAGATTATTCAGTGGTGGAAAGATCACGGAGCTGAAAAACTTGCGATCAGAAGTTCGGCCATCGGAGAAGACTCCAGCGAACAAAGTTTTGCCGGGCAGAATTCCACTTACCTCAATGTGCAAAACGAAGATGACTTAAAAAAAGCAGTTGAAAACTGTTTTGATTCAATCAACAAACACTCAAGCCAGCTCTATCGCCAGCATTTTTTAAAAGAAGAAAAAAATCATCCTCTCATGAATGTAGTCGTTCAAATAATGGTTGATCCTTTTGTCTCCGGCGTTTTTTTCAGCATTGACCCGAGAAATAATGAGAAAGGCTGGATCGTTGAGGCCATCGAAGGTCTCGGTGAGGATCTGGTTTCAGGAAAAAAAACGCCATGGCACTTTGAAGAAAACAGTGTCAATGAAACGAAATTATTTGATCTGAGTAATCTTGTAAAAACAGGAAATGAAATCCGGGATTTTTTCGGTGTCGAAATTGACATGGAATGGGCCATAGATAAAAAAGGTCAGCTAAAAATTCTACAGGCACGTCCAATCACGGCCCTTTCGGGAAAATCTGAAGAAAAACGTCTGATAGAAAATGAGTTATCTAGACTGCAAAATAATTATCCGGAAGATACGATCTGGGACGGTGGAACTTTTGCTGAATGGAGTGGTCCCCCAAGTGAACTTACCTTTAGTATCTGGAAAGAAGCTTTTTCAAAACAACATTCATTTTCAAAAGCTCTAAATAAAATTGGTTATCTGGGGATCAATCAGGAACTTCCCAATGAGGGACATTCCCTACTTGAGAGGATTTTTAACCGTGGTTATGTAAACATAACGATGCTTGCTCCGCTTTACTTCGGTCCTATTCCCTACCGCCTTGAGTTTAAAAAAAATGCAGAACTTAAATTTGATTTTAAGAAAATGACTTTTAAAACTTTTGCACTGACACCTTTTACTATTTTTAGAATGCTGAAAGTGGGATTAGATCTCTCAACAAGAAGAAGCGAATGGTTTAGGGAATGTCAGAAAGAACTCGTCGACTTCAGCGATAAATCTTTTCGCATTAAGGATATAAACTATTACAAGTCATTTTCTGAAGAAAGATTGTTTGAACACTTTAAGATAGAAGTTGAAAATTTTTATGATGAAACACTAGTCTGGCCTCTGGTTCTTATTACACTAATTGAATCAACATCACAAAACCTGAAGGCCTTATTAAAAAGTGTACTATCACCGGAAGCAATCGATCAAAAGCTTAATGAATGGCTGAGTATCGGACTTCATACTGTGACCATGGATTTAAATAACGATTATAAAGCTGCTTCTGCTGATGAAGAAAAAAGAAGTAGTTTTCTTCAAAAATACGGTCACAGAGGTCCCGGGGAACTGGAGCTTTCTCATCCAAGATGGATTGAGCTGGGAAAAGATGCTTTTCTAGATTCTAAAAATGCAATTCACTCATCTGAGAAAAAAAGTGTCATAAATGTTGCAGAGCAGATTGCTGCACTTAACACTTATAAGAAACAGGTCATTGAAAAAGAGTGGCTGCTGCTTAAAGAAATGCTGGAGCTTCGTGAAAAATGGAAGATGCAATTATTGTCACCGTATTCACATATCAGATTTATGGCCTTGGAAATTGCCCGTCGTTATCATGCTGGCGAATATATTTTCTGGCTATCTTATCAGGAAATTCTCGACAGAGATTTTGACATAATAAAAGCTGAAAAAAGAAAACATAACTGCGAAATGAGCAAGGCAATTTATCTGCCAGCAATTCTGGAACTTTCAAAGCTGGATTCTGTTTTAAATAATAAAATTGAAAGTAATTCTAAAAATTTTTCAGGCCTTCCTCTTTCGCCCGGAATGGTTTTTGGTGAAGTCAGGGTCATCATCGATCCGGAAAATGCCAATACAGAAAACTGGCCGGAAAATACTGTACTCGTTGCTGAATCGACGGATCCGGGCTGGACCGGGCTTTTTATCAAATCACGTGCAGTCATCGTAGAAAAAGGCGGCGTGCTCTCACACTGTGCAATCGTCGCCCGTGAAATGAATCTTCCTGCTGTCAGTGGAATTAAACAATGTCATCTTCGATTTAAAGACGGAGATAAAATATGGGTGGATGGAAATAATGGTCGCATTACTCTGGCCTGATCAGCATCAATTATTTATTGTAAAGGATTTGCATCTGGCGATTATACCGACAGTACTTATTCCTCTCACCTTTCTCACTGTTGGACTAACTTCACTTGCAGGAATGGTTGCAGGATGGTTTGGCATAAAACTTCATACTGAAGGCCCAAAGCAATTGCTTGAAGTTTTGCTTCGAAAACAAGTGCTCATATCGATGATACTTATAAACGTCGCAGGCTGGGCACTTTATAGAGGAGTTATATATGTCAACAATTTGCCTAGTTTTATATTTACAATAGATCACTACTCTAAAACAAATGCTATGATCTCAAAAGAAATTTACACGGACTCACGATTCAGAGCTCATGATTTCAAAGGAACCATAGTACCTGCTCATAAAAGTTTTCTGAAACTATTGAAAGAAGTTAAACTTGCAAAAGGAGCTTTCAGGTCAGGAGTTGTTTCAGGTAATTCAATTTTTTATGGTGTGGATGATGGAAATATTTATGAAATCGATAAAATTACTCTGGCAGTAAAAAGAAAATTTTTTATCGGCAAGCAGGTCTCTACAAGACCGGTTATATTTCAAAATAAAATTTATGCTGGTGAAGGCAATCACGACACACACCATGCCAGAATTTATTCATTCGATCTAACGAATGGCCAGTTCACAGGTGCTTTTGCGACAAATGGTCACACCGAAGGTCAGCCGGTTATTGGAAATTTCAACAATACAAATTTGATGTTTATCACTGCAGGTAGCGACGGTCTCTATGCTCTCACTCCGGGGCTTGGGAAAGTCTGGCATGAAAAAGACGGCCATCTCGATGGTACAGTTTCAATTGAAAATAATTTTGTCTACGCCGGAACCGGAGTTGAAAAAGGTGATATAAAAGACCGAAGCTATGCAAGCAGCTATGATTTTCTGACTGGAAAAAAAATCTGGAAGACAGAACTTCCACTTTCAAATTGGATGCATCCTATTGTGACTCAAAAAGATGTTTGTTATGTCATAGGTGAAATTTATACACCCAGCAGTGTGGGGCAGCTTTATTGCCTGGACAAAACAAGTGGCTCACCACATTTCGCGGTTCCTTTTGAATCCCCTGTTGCTTCGAAGCCTTTTTCTATCAAAACGATCACAGATGATTTGATCTTCATGGGTGGTCTAAACGGTGAAGTCTGTGGAGTAAGCCTTAGTAAAAAAGAAAAAATATGGTGTAAAAAAACTTCACTTCATAATAAGGCAGATGCCTTCAGCAGTGTTGATTATGATTCCGAACATGGTATTTTAATTTATCCGAGCTATGACAATGGTATCTTTGCATTTTCCCCAGAAGAAGGTAGAGAAATATTCCATTGGACACCCTCTGGAAAAGAAAAAAAATGGAGTGACAACTCAGCTGCAGTAACAATTGATGGTGACAAAATTTATCACATGGACCTGGATGGAAATTTACGCTTGTTTAAATTGCAACTAATGTAATTAACTCAAACCTTACTAGATACAAAGGCTCGTAAATCCTTTTCTTTTTTTACAATGATGGCCTTCTTATCAAGCTCAATATAATTTAACTCTTCGAGCTTTGATAAGTTTCTAATGACACTCTCATAGGTAGTTCCAACGAAGCTGGCCATATCGGAACGGGATAGCGTGAATGCTAGTTTTTTAGAACTTTTACTGTCGAAACCAAAAGCATCAATAAGCATACAAATAATCTGGCCAATGCGAATTACCACATCATTATGAATCATACTTTTCAAAAGTTCTTCTGTGTTTTTTAAATCTTCGGCCATGAAATCTATAATATAAATAGCAAAGTCAGGATTTCGTCTAACAATCTTTTTGAAAATATCTATTGGGATAAAAGTCAGATAGGTGTCACTTAGTACTGTGGCCGAAACAGGATAATTTGTAGAAGATAAGGCCCTTTGACCGACGAGATCTCCATTTGATGAAAGCCTCAACAATCTTTCTTTCTTGTCATAGTTACTCACTATTTTGACTTTTCCTGAGTTAATAAAGTAAATTCCATTGACCGGCTCACCTTCAATAAATACTCGTTCACCTTTTGCAAATTTATATTCAACCAGGTATTTTTTTAATAATATTATCCACTCTTCAGAGACATAATTGACAATAAATTTTTCAAAAGATGGTTTCATTTTAATTTTGCCAATAATGATTGATATTACCTATCAATATTAACTCTCCTGCATTTTAATAAAAATGATATTTATCATGGTTTTGCATTTCAAGATTTGATAAAAATGAGTCAGGTTGATTAACAGAAGCAAAAACAGACAAGTTTACATCTGAACAAAAGGATTAGTCGATCAGGCATTAAGGAGTACTTATGAAAAATTACGTCATTTGCACAAACGTGGATCCCGAGACTACCTCTTCGCTTGTAAAAGTATCAAAAGAAATATCTCTACAAGATGTCAGAGTGCATTTTGTAAAAATTATTGAAATTCAAATATTCAGCGCTGAAAATACATCCTCTCTTTATCCTAGAGAAGAAGAGTATCCGGAAATCGAAAATTATAATACAAAAAAGATGAAACACCTTGCCCAGCAGATGGGGCTTGATGAAAAGAACTGTTTTTTCAAATGTTTTTTTGAACTTAAGCGTGAAGAAAAAATTCTGATTTATCTAAAAGAAGTTAATGCAGACCTGGTAGTGACATCTACTAGAGGCAAGCATGGAGTTGAGGGTTTCTTCACAAGTTCATTTACAGATTTTCTCTGCAAGTTTTCACCGTGTGATGTACTTGTTACCAGAGAGAGAAAGCACTCATAATTTTTTAGGCAGTATTACAGTGAAAGTAGTCCCTGCTTCTTTGGTACTACTGACGGATACATATCCACCATGCGATTCTGCCATCCCTTTAACAATCGTAAGCCCTATACCCCATCCGGTCTTGTCGCTACTCTGAGCAGACGCAGTTCTTTGAAGATACTCAAAAAGATTCTGTGTATCGTTAGGATTAATGATCTCACCCCAGTTGTGGACCTCAATTTTTAAACTGGATTCATCAACGTTGATTTTAATATTTATGGGACTGCTGGCATCACCATACTTGATGGCATTGTTACATAAGTTTTCAATAATTCTCTTAATTCCAGCGGAAGACCAGACACCGGTTCCGTGAGCTTCCGAAGTCAGAATAAATCTTGGTCCATGAATCTCGGACAATTCCTCAGCCGTTTTCCCGGCGATTTCACAGGCGTCACACAATTCCATCTTAACGGCAATTTTGTGACCCGCACGTATTTTAGTTGCATTCAAAAGGTCATTTATCATGTCATCTGTGCGACTAATATTTTTAAAAATTGTTTCAGTTAATTTATGTATGGCCTCTCGATCATCAAGATGTTTTTCAATAAGCTGGGTGGACATTCTGATGATTGTTAATGGAGTTCTCATATCATGAGTCAACGAAGTTACAAATCTTTCGCTGGTTTCCTGATTTATTTTCGTCTCCATTTTTTCCTGCTGAGTTCTAATATGTTCTTCTTCAAGTTTCTTTTTTTCCGTTACATCATAACGGATTGATAAAAACTCACGAGGTCTTCCTCTTTCATTGAGAACTGGGACTATTGTAGTAAATACCCAGTACATGCTGCCGTCTTTAGCTTTATTTTTTATCTCACCTTTCCAGATTTTTCCTGATTTTATTGTTGTCCATAAATCTGTAAAAAATTCTCTGGGATGAAATCCTGAATTGATAATCCTGTGATTTTGACCAATAAGTTCTTCTCTGCTGTATCCGGAAATTTCACAGAATTTATCATTCACATAAGTTATTTTTCCATTAAAATCTGTAAAAGCAACAATTGAAGAGGCGTCAATGGCATAGAGAAGATCACGGATCTTTTTTTCTGTGCGTTCCGCATATAGAAAACTTTTTACATTATCCAGATGGCTGTCTTCAATATATTTATTGATCATAGATACCTCATCATAAAAAAACGTATCATGAATAACTTCTGAAACAGCTAATAAACGTCAGTTTTTATTTTCTTGAGGGAAAATTATTTTTTATGATGCTCGCACTTACAGGCTGTGCTTCAAGTAATGTGGAAAGAAAAAAAGTTGAAGCTGAAGTTCAAAGCATTCAGATAGAACCACATGTCGATAAGGCCAGAGATTTGATTCAGAAAAGCCCAGACCTGAGTTCAACACAGAAAGAAAAATTATTTCTTCTTGAAGAACAGAATAAACAGAACTACATCAAAATAACTGATGAAATTGAAAAAACTAAAATTGTCATGATTCAGACAATTTTAAAACCACAGATGAACAATAAAGAATTTAAAATTTTAAAAAAGAAACTTGCTAAGCTGGACCAGCAAAGAATGGACAATGGATTTGCTTCTGTTGCCAAGGCCAGAGACATCATTGCTTCCCTGGAACAACTGCAGAAAACCCAATTTGATGATTTTATGTTTCATGATCTTGTAAAAGGTATGTAATAAAAAGGCCCTTCAATGATCTGTACCCTTAAAATGGGACAGATCACAAAAGGGCCTTTGTATGGTCTATTTTATGAGACTGCGCAGTCTTGTCAGTTCGGTCTTCTCCTCTGGCGGAACGTCAGTTCCTCCGGAACCTGTGAAACCAAAATTGATATTGTCTTCATACAATCCATAACATTTTTTTGCATATGGAGATGCAGGATAGAGCTTTATACAATCTTTGAGGTAGAGATCACTTATGGTAAAGAAGTAGGTGTTGCTCAATCTTCTTTCAGCCACTGAAAGCCAGTAAAGGATTTGAGGAGCACTTTTAGTTTTCGGATGATCATTTAAATACTTTGATAATATACCTGCTGAAATCAAGAGTGTAATGTCGTTATCCCCCAGTCCTTTTTGCTCTTTAATCTCTTCAAGCGGAGACAGGTATTTTTTTATAAAATCCTCTACAACTATTGGCGAATCAGGATTAAAGTTTTTCCACTTATCCAGAGATCGTCCCCAATCCTGTAGATTTTCTTTTGCCAGTCCTGGCATTCTGGGGTCATTGCCGAATTTTGTGACAAACTCATGTGCTTTTTTATAGTCAAATTTAATCTTGGTGTGGATCGAAATAATTCTTCTGATGGAAGTATAAAGCTCATGAGACCGTGATTCTACCAGTGCCCGCTCCAGTGCCAGTAATAAATACTTTTCTGATTCATCAAACTGTCTGATCAGATAAAGGTAATTTCCATAGGCAAAATCAGTATCAAACTTTTCTCTTTTTGATTTATTAAGTGCCTCTCCAAAAGCATTGCTAATCCCTGATGCCGATAGCTGGGTATGGCAGTTAATACAAAGAGCAGTGAGTGCGCTCAATCTTTTCTGGGCAAAAACAAAATTATTATTATTGACCGAATTAATCGTATCAGTGAGATGAGAATTCATTGTTTCAAGACTTGGTCTGAATCCAGGGCGGTCAAAATACTCAACGTGAGTGGCACTCTTAAAAAAATCTGAAAGGTCGGTGAGATTTTTTAAAAGTTCATCTTTTTTTGCTTTGTTGGTTTTTAATTCCAGCATCGAATTTTCATCTGAGTAAAGATATGGAACAACTTTTAAAAAGGAGCCATAAACTCCGTCCATTACGGCCTTCGCTTGAATTTTGGATTCTTCTTCTTTCGAAAGCGTAGTGCTTCCAGAAGTAAGTCCGGACCAGCACAGTATAAATAATAGTAAAATTTTCATGTCCATTACCTTCTTAAAAATTTTGTAGAAAAGTTAAAGGCCATTACTGCAATCTCTGCTGTAATGGCCTTATACTGATAAATTATTTTTTTACCATTCAATATTAACTTAATCGCGTATGCAGAAGTTCGCTCATAGCGCTCAGTGCATCCACCCAAGTGAAAATCCCTACCAGCTTTTTATTATCCTGCACAAGTACACTGCCTAATTTATTGTGGGCCATATGTTTACAGATTTCATCAAGGTGAGAGCCTGCTTCTACAATATATGGATCTGTCGACATAGCATTACTTACTTTTTCCAGTTTAAGATCCACTCCTCTGAAACCCTGAATGTAGTCGATATCTTTTTCCGAGATAATTCCTACAATTTTTCCTTCTTCCAGTACCGGCAGATGACGGATATTATGTTCCTGCATGTATTGTTTCGCATGCAAAAGTGTAAGCTCACTATTAATTGTTAAAGGTGAAGTACTCATGAAACGTTGTACTTGTGGAATCGCCTTAGTCATAAATTCTCCTTTGTGATGTTTTACCTATCTTAAAAGAATACTCATGAAGCTTATATGATCTATCTCTGCTTAAAACATGAGTGTTATCAGTTTTATTTAAATTTATTACAATGAGTCATCCAAATATAATTTAACTTTAATTAAATTATAAATTCTGTATGCCCGTGAATAATTGTAAGCCATTTTCTTGACGTTGATCGTATTTCAGCAGAGCGTATATATATGGATCTGAATAATCAATCTCAAATTTCGGATACAAGTGAAGCAGAACTTAGAAAAATAGCTGAGAATGAACTTGAAAATTCTAAGGAAATTTTCCGTATACTTGTAGAGGCCGTCAGTGACTATGCAATCTTTGCACTCGATAAAGAAGGCAGAATTGTTACCTGGAACAAAGGGGCGCAGCGATTTAAACAATATACTGCCTCTGAAATTATCGGAAAACACTTTTCAATTTTTTATTCTAAGGAAGATAAACAAAGTGGAAAACCTGAAATGGAACTTCGTATTGCCAGAGAAATTGGAAAATATGAAGATGAAGGATGGAGATATAAAAAAGATGGATCCAGGTTCTGGGCCAATGTTGTTATAACGGCCATGCACAATTCCTCAGGAGAGCTGATTGGTTTTTCCAAAATAACCAGAGATCTGACTGAGCGAAAGGCCGCGGAACAAAATCTAAAGGATTTAAATGATTTTCTGGAATCAAAGGTCGTTGAACGTACCAGAGAACTTCAGTCTCTTGCTAACCGGCTTGAAGCTGCTTTGCAATCGCGAGATGAATTCATTACATTGGCATCTCATGAATTGAATACTCCACTGACAGCATTAAAACTTCAGGCACAAATGAGAATTAAGAACTTTACCAATAAAGGTATAGAGGCCTTTCCATCTGAACGTATCCAAAAGATTTTTACCGATGATGTAAGACAAATAAACAGACTGACTAAACTTGTTGAAGACATGCTGGATATGAGCAAATTAAACTCAGGAACTTTTTCACTTCGTAAAGAAAAAGTGAATATAACAAATCTCGTAAAATCCGTTATACAAAGGTATTCTACTCAAATTGAAACTTCTAAGAATAAAATTACTAACGAACTTGAGGAGAATTTATCGGGTCACGTTGATCCAGTCAGATATGACCAAATCTTTAGCAACTTACTATTGAATGCTATAAAATACGCTCCGGGTAGTGAAATCAATATTCAATTATCTAAAAAAGATAAAAACATCCGCCTCATAGTTCAGGATTTTGGAACAGGTATTGCGAAGGAAGACCATGAAAGAATTTTTTTGCAGTTTGAACGTGCAACACCTTCAAGTGAAGTAAGTGGACTTGGGTTGGGACTCTTTATCGTGAAGGAACTGGTCAAGGCCCACAATGGTGAAATAACCATTGAGAGTACTCTGGGAAATGGTTCGAAATTTACTGTTGAAGTTCCAGAATAAAATTTCAGATGGTTTTGCTGAACTTTTCTATTCCGGCCTTCTCGCGGTAATGAAAATCAAAAACCATAGCAATATTTCTTATGAATTTTTTCCCGGCAGGCAAGACTCTGATAAAGTTATCAGTTTTTTTGATCAAACCGTCTTCTTCCAGATTTTTTAGTTCACTTGAAATTTCTATCTTATATGGGTGCACATCCAGATCTATCAGGCTTTCTTCATTACACATTAATTCTAAAATAATTTTTTGGGCCGCCAGATCCTCAGTTGTATGAGTATGGCCGCTTGTTATAGCAAGCACTCCGGAATTAATCCTGCTTTCATAATCCGTCAGACCTTTTGAATTCTGGATAAAACTTTTAGACGAATTGGAAATTGCTGACGGCCCCAGACCGATAAGGATACTGGATTTTTTATCCACATAGCCCATAAAATTTCTATCGAGGCAGTTATTGTTTTTTGCCTGACAAAGAAAGTTTTCCGGTAAAGCAAAATGATCCATTCCGATATCGTGATATCCTTTTTCGGCGAGGAGCAGTTTTCCAGTTTCATAGAGCGCAAGTTTTTGTGTACCTTCGGGCAGATCTTCATTTTTAATCAGCCGTTGATTGCTCAGCCGCTCCGGAAGGTGCGCATAACTATAATATGCGATCAGATCAGGTCGTAATTCATTCACAAGAGAAAATGTGTAGGTAATCGTTTCCTGAGTCTGTTTTGGCAGGCCATAGATAATATCAAAGTTAATAGATTCAAATTTTCTTGCTCTGATTTCTGCCATTAGATTTTTTACCAGCTCGAAACTCTGCATTCGGTTGATGGCCTTTTGGACTCCAGGATCAAAATCCTGAATCCCCAGAGAAATTCTCACAATTCCATTTTTTAAAAAAGTATCAAGATGCGCAGTAGTTACATTGCGGGGGTCGACTTCGATTGAGCCGGTGAAATTTTCTGATTTATTAACAGTCAAAAACTGGATAATTTTTTCCAGATTGACAGCACTTAAAAATGTTGGAGTTCCACCGCCAAAATGCAGAGAATTTACTTTGGGAATAAATCCCAGAGAGTCACAGTAAATTTTCCATTCTTTTTGAATCAGTTCAATATAACTGTCTTCGACATTATGATTTTTTGTAACCACTCTGTTACAGCCACAGTAGTAACAAAGTTTTTCGCAGTAAGGGACATGAACATATAGATCAAGTCCCTCTGATTCTTTGTAACTTTCTTTCAGGTGAGAAATCCAGCTGGTTTCCACCGGTGCATTCTTCCAGAATGGTACCGGTGGATAACTGGTATATCTCGGCCCCTGACGGTTATATTTTTTAACAAGATCATTCATAAAAAATTATGCTTTTTTAGAGTAACTCTTACACCAGCCACAGTTTGTAACGTACTTCATTCCCATCATCGTACATGGAGCGTATCCACCATCTGCTTTGGCCTGATTAAAAAATTTGCAACTACCGCAGGCATCCCCTGCTTTATGTTTTGGATTTTTTGATGTGCTTGCATCCATGACGTACTCAAGACTTTTTCCCATACCTTCTGTAGGTGATCCCAGCGCTTTACCGGCCGGAGCAGTTTTAGGACAAGCGTCAGCAGCAAGAGCTGTAGCAGCTTTAAGGGCGAAAGGCACGACAACCGCACTTGCGACGGCCATCTGGAAAAAAGATCTTCTCGTAAGTTTATCTTCCATTAGATTCTCCATGTGAATGTTAGTTTTTTTATAATATTCCAAATTTTCAGGATAACTATGATTCAGATCAGGTTTGTCTACGAATGCAAAAATTCCCCTCTGATAAGAGGACACTTTTTAGGTTAGACTGTTACTATGAAAATCAAAGCATTACTGGCCTTAACCAGTCTGTTATTCACTTTCTCCACTAATACTTTTGCCCTGGATGCAAAAAATTGTGACCAGACACCTAACTTTGATTTTAATAAAGTTCTTGATCAAATTTCTAAAGGCCTCGGCAAAACAACTTTAAAAGATGGTTGGTACCTGACAAACTACAACTTAAAAATTGAATCAGACTGCACAACCAGAATGAAAATTCCCGACCTGGAAAAATTTTATCGCAATACTATGGCCGAAGGTACAGCGTGCATGGATCGGCTTTCAAAAAAAGGGATTGGTAAACTGGGAAGTGTAAACAACCAGTGTCTGGTAAAACTTTTTGAAGATAAATCCAATCCTCCAAAACTTCTTTGCGGTGGATGGCCATTTGGAAATGATGTGTGGGCCGTTGGATCTTTTCCCGGCAGCAGTAAAAGACACCCCTACTTGTGGCTGAGTCCGAATATTACAAAACTTGCTAAAGAAAATCCGCTGGAGCTTCAGGCAACGATCTTTCATGAAATGCTCCACAACTGCGGATACACTCATAGTGAAGGAATTGAAATACCCTATACGTGCGAGCAGTGCTGTTTTTCAAATGACATCTCAGCTGACCGCAAACAAAGTGCGTGCAATATCTGCGGCGGAAAATATTCGAATGAAGAAGATCCAGCTTACATTAAAGATTTATTTCACTGGTCGAAAGAGCATTTGAGCTGGGGAAATGATATGAGGCAGAGAGTTTATCTCGCTTCTATGCGTTCGAAAAATACCAAAACATTCACTCTGGTTGTGAATGAGCTAGGCCTGGCCAGCGATCAGAAAAATACTCTGTTAAAAATTTTTGAAACTAAAGATGCTGTTGCTAGAAAAAATATGCTTAAAGATTTTAGTAACAAATATGCTACTGATGCCCAAAAAAATCTTCCACTCAAGTCTTTGCTCGAGTGGATGAACAGAGACTAGTTATTTTCTTTTCGCCATCATTCTTAAAATTTTTGAGGCTTCACTTGTACTTGCATTCTGGAAAAAGATCTTTGACCAGTTATCTTTAAATGACTGCAGGTCATTGGGTGCTGTGGCCACGCCCACTTCTTTTAACTTCAATTTAAAACCGGCAGTCACTTCATATTCAATCTGGCCGTCAGAAACTGCACTTAAATTTTGAGTCTGGATTGATCTTGTAACGAAATCGTTGAAGTCTTCTACGCGAAGTGCTTTCATGTCACAGCCAATACCTGAATTCGATGTCACGCTGTTAAGACATGTAATGTTCTGGGCGATACCCATTGGAACTGAGCTGGTAAAATGAATATGATTTTCAGAAAATACTTTTGTTAATTGTTCAGGCTCCATTCTTGCGAAAACGGCTCCGATCATTTTCCCGTTTTTATTTAATAATGCCGTCCCCGAGTTTCCGTGAATGACATCACAGAACATACCAGACACGATCGCAGAATGGGCCGAATGACTTGTAGACATAAAGATGGCGTTGTCTGTTGAGAGAACGCAGTTCTTTTTAACAATGACTCCAAGAGTGTTGTCGTGCTGATCAGGGTTCATTGTATAGGCAGTGACGTTACTGTTTTCGATGTAACCGTCTTTGGCGATTTCCACAGAGTCTCTGTTAACAACACGGTCGAGTTCGATAACGGCAAGGTCCGGCTGATTTTTATCAGGGCTGTACACTTGCACGATACTTTTACATTTTGCACTTTCACTTTCATAATATTTTGTTGTCGGAAATAAAACTTTTAACTGGTCAGAACAACTTGCACCGGCACGTGAAATTTCTTTCGGGATACAGTGAGAGTTCGTGATGATATATTTATTCTGGTAAAGAGATCCTGAACAAACTGCGAGATAATAATTATTTTTACTACTGGCACCCCAGAAAGTAATTTTTGCAGCAAATCCCGGACATGCAAGCCCGCCTTCACCACAGATTACAACCTGCTTATCTAGTGCCGCTTTTAATTCGTCGAGATTGATATAACTTTGAAGTTCATCAGAATTAGAATCAATTTTAGGATTAGTATTCTTCACTCCGCAGCCTGCAAGTGTAATAACAAGGGTAATCATCAAAAAGATATTTTGTTTCACGTGGACTCCGGTTCATGGAAAAAATTAATATGAGAGATTGTCATATGAATCCGGATAATTTTCGAGAGGAGTGAACTTCTTACATGGATGTGATGGAAGCGCGGAATTTATTTGATAGGAAAACAGGGACCTACCTGCTCAACAGGAAGATCGATAAGGATGTCTTTTTGTCTCGAAGTCTGGCCCCGCAGCATCTCGACTCTGCTTTTACTGATTCCGACTAAACCGGATATAAATGAAAGGATTTCAGCATTGGCCTCTCCATCCTGCGGAGGTGCTTTGATTTTAATTTTTAGTCTGGGTGGCTCACCATAGAGGCCCGCGATTTCGCTCTTGCTTGCTCCAGGTTGAACATAAATTTTTAAAATTGTCTGGTTCTTTAATTTCACAATAAATTTGGCTGTCATTTCGGTCCCTCACTCCTATTTATCGCCATGCAACCAGCCTTTCCATAGAATGCATTATTCAGTATATTTCACCATGAAATGATATTAAAAATATTATCAAAATTCATTTTCATTTTTCTGCTCATTCTCTCATCGTGCAGTGATAGTTCGCATTTTACAACCACTGAAATTAATGACCAGAGTCCTTACATCATCAAACCAAATTCCAACTTTCCAATCATGGTTACTAATAATCCTATCGTGTTTGTTGCCAGTGTTCCAGTTGTAGGAATTCTCGGACAATTAAATGCATTTGGAAATCATGGAACATCCATCGTCGACTCTATTCCTGGCGGGGATCTCTACATTCGTTATCCGGATGGTGACTTAAAAAATTTAACGGCAACTGCCGGGTTTGGTATTGCAACGACCGAAATTCAGGAAGGAAAAAAAGCAATCGCTGTACGATCTCCAAGCATTCACTGGAGCGGGAAAAAAATTATTTTTTCCATGCTCGTTGGCGGACCTAAAGCGCGTTTTGATCGTGCCGCAGACAGACGCTGGCAAATCTACGAGGCCACAGGTCTTGAGAAAGATGAAAAGGTTATCATCAAAAAAGTTCCTTATCAGTTTTCAAAATATAATAATTTTTCTCCGGTCTACGGGGCCACTGACGATATCTTTTTTATTTCAGACGCGCCTTTATATGGAATGGAGCATACCTATCCCCAGCTCGATGAATACGAATCAACTCCGACTAACACAGGTGTCTGGAAGCTTGATATGGATTCAAAAAAAGTTCTCATGATTGAACACGCACCAAGTGGTGCTTTCGATTTGCAGGTTGATAGTTTCGGAAGAATAATCTTTACGAAATGGGATCATTTAAAAAGAGACCAGCAGGCAGATGCCGACAGATATTCAAACGGAAAATTTCACGCTTTCGATTTTCCCAATGAACTTCCAGGTACGATTCGCTCGGCTTATCCTCAGTATGATGAAAAAGGAAAACTTGTCTCTGATAACAGAGGCGTTCTTTACGATTTATTTCCTGAAGCACGCGACATCAATGATCCGACAAGGGATCCAAATGAAGCTGTTAACAACTTTAATCAGTTTTTTATCTGGCAGATCAATGAAGATGGCTCTGAAGAAGAAACTCTTAATCACGTCGGCCGACACGAATTCGGTGGAAGCTATATGCCTGCCGTTTTTCTTGATGACCCGAATTTAAATGAACTACTTCCTGCCAATAGTGTGAATAAAAAAATGCGCGATACATTTGTCGGCAATGCCGGAATCTTTCAATTGAAAGAAGAGCTGGATTTCCCTGGAACATATCTGGGAACATACGCGATGGAATTTGGAAGAGAAGCTTCGGGTAGAATCGTGGAGTTCACAATGCCACCGGGAAAAAATCCTGAAGAAGTCATCGTAAAGGATTACACTAACGAAACACTGGATTATTTTCCAGAACGTGTGAATGAAAAACTTCCTTCCATGACAGGCCACTATCGCAATCCTCTACGTCTCGGTGATAGAAGTATTCTCGTCAGTCATACTGATGAATACAGACTTAATGAAGAAGAATCCATTGACCCCGGTACAACCCGTCCTCGTTATATATTCCAGTTGAAAAAATTAATTCCAAATCCTTTCGATGTAGACATGATTGCAGGCCCTGCACTCACTGGTGGAATTGTGAAACACATTCGCTGGTGGACTGATGATGAAAATCCAAAAGAGTACCTGGGTCCTCTCGATGAAGTCGATGCAGTTGAACTGCGTCCGCGCGCGCGTCCGGGAAAAAAACTAATGTCGACGAATACCATTGAAAGGCAAGTTATTGCGGAAGAAGGTATTAATGAAGTGGAATTCCAGAAATGGATGATGTCAAAAAATCTGGCGCTGATTGTTTCGAGAAACGTTACAATGAGAGACAAGTCCGATGTGTCCCAGCCCTATAATCTGCGAGTACCTGGTGGTGCAGAAAATGTTCCTGCTCAAGGAAAAGTCTACGACATTTCAAAACTTCAGATTTTTCAGGGAGAGCTCACACGCAGTTACGAAAGACAGGATGGCCGCAGAGTCTACGCAAGACCGGTTAGAAATACAGTACAGAATCCTGATGTTGAAAAATTCTATAATGGCGATGGTAATGTTGAACTTGGTAAAGACGGATCAATGGCCGCGTTTGTACCCGCAGGACGCGCTTTAAGCTGGCAACTAACAGCACCTGATGGAAAACCAGTCATACGTGAACGCGTATGGGTAAGCTTTGCTCCAGGGGAAATCAGGACGTGTGCTGCCTGCCACGGAATTAATTCTACAACTCACAATAAACTTCAGGAGCCTACGAATAAACCGGAAGCACTTCGCAATCTGATCAGGAACTGGAAAAATTATAATTTAAATTGACGATGGCCAGTTGACGGTAGTGAAAGCTAATTCTGTGTAAAACGGGAAAAAAGTGCCACATAAAACTTGAGTATATACATATATCTCCTGAGAAAACATAAATTTTAATTATTTCTGGCATTAAAAACTACCTCGTCTTAAAATAAGATATAAAGAAAATTATAGGCAACTTCATTGGAGAAAATGATGCTTAAACCGACTATTCTTATCTCTACATTACTACTACTACAAACTGCATTTGCAGCTGATACCAAATTAAATGTTGATAAAACTTCCGGAAAAATTGAATATCAAATTTCTGAAATCCTTCCTAAAGGTGACTACAAAATCTGGAACGTAACTAAAGATACTGACGTAGGAATAGAGATTCATAAAAAATCTGCCAACGACGCTTCTGGAAAAATTACAATTAATAAAAATGCACTGGATGATAAATTTGCCATTCTCGATGCTGATGGATTCACTGTTTTTCCGGTAGAATCTGAAATTTCAAAACAAACGGTTGTTGTTCCTGTCGTTGATAAGGCGATTGCTCTTGAGCAAAAAAAAGCAGTAGCTATTGAACCGGTTAAGGAAGTTGCGAAAGTTGAAGTTAAGGAACCTGTGAAAGAAGTTGAAAAAGAAATCGTAAAGGAAGAACCACAAATTGTTCCGGAAATTTCTACTGCACCAACCATCCTGGAAGAAGCACCAATGGACTCTCTTGCAGGAGATGATGAAACGGTCACTTCACCAAGCATTGTACAGATGAAAACAGAAAATGAAACTCAGATCACTGACACCGAAATGCCTTCGAAGAAAAACTAGTTTAATTTTATCCAGACTGTCTAAACTTTTAGACAGAACCCTTCCCCAACCCCAAGTCATCACATTTAAAATTCTGGCCCCGTACTTGCGATATTAGCTTAAACATCCAAGGGGCCAATATGCTTAAATGCAACACTATCGCACTTCTATCGCTTATTCTTGCGGCGTCAGCTCAGGCCGCCACTTAAAGTGATTTCAAAAACGTTAAAAGAAGACTCTAAGGTGTGTGATATCGATTCTGAATACTTCAGAGCCACCGGTGATAAATGTGGAATTAAAAAAGTGCGTTTCGAAACAAAAAAGAATGCTGACGGAACAATCTCAAAACGTATTGGTGAAAGTATCATGCATTTGGATAAAAAACGTATTCTCGTTTTCCCTGAATGGTCGATTGATGCCACAACAAAAGACCCTTTATATTATGGGCCAACAGAAGAAGACTCTCACTTAACTGGTGGACGTCTTGCTCTTTATAGATGGACTCCGAAACTGGGCGTGATTGATTCAAACAAAACGAAAGACCTGTATGAAATACTAAATCTTAAAGATTCTAAAAGAAAAAAACTTTCGCCAAGTGTTTTCGTTACTGACTCTCCTTCAATGGCCTACGCTAAAGATGTAGCGGCAGATGACAATCAAAACGTTTCGATGGAATTTGATATGTGCCTTTATAATTTAAAGGACATTCCGGTCATGGTTCAGACTGTTGATGCAATGACAGCGACTCCAATCGTTTGTTACAAGTGGAACAGCCAGTTTGAATACAACTACGAAACTAAAAAAATGGAAAACCTGCCTGCAAAAGGACTGGACCCTTTCTGTGCTTCACAAATTCCGGAAAACCCGGCCGATATTTTTAAAAGAGAACAAGCTAACAAACAATAAATAAAAAAGGGCCACTATAAAAGCGGCCCTTCTTATTTTGGACTGAATTTAAATTCTTACTGAGCTTCTACTGCAACGTTAGCGCCTACAGAAATCTCACCTAGTTTTGGAAGTAATACTTCACCAACATCAGAGTAGTCTAATTTTAATTTCAGACCAACATCGTAGTTCTTATTGAAGATTCCAAGACCAGTTAATTTTGGACATCCAAGAGACTCAAGATCAACTTCAATTCTTGTTACAGTTCCATCAAACTTCGCAGAGAATTGTTTTGAAGTTAAAACTTTATCAAACTTAGAGTCACCTTTTTTAGAAATCTTAACCGCAAGGTTTGATCTTGCCTGGTCGAATTTTCCGTTAACAATAAAAGACATTGAATGCTTCGATAAACTCACATCAGAAATTCCTTTGCTGTTTACGTTGAAGAGATCAGCACGGTTATATAGAGCAACTTTATAGATTGCTTTAATAGTGTTGATGTCACCTTGAGCAGTAGTCTTCACATCTTTTTTAACGAAAGCTACGGCCTTAGAATCATCAAGCTCTCTGCCTGTAAGAGTTAATCCACCCTTAACATCAAGATCAACTGTGTACGAAGAATGAACGTCTGCTGACTTTGTATCAAATAAGAACTGAACATTAGCTTCGTGAGTTTTTAAAGTCACTTCGTAAGGAACCTGAACGTCTTTTTTACAAGCGTATGGGATCTGGTTGTAGAACGTTTCATCTTTACATTCATTTACTGTGTACGGAACTTGAGAACATTGTTGTTCAGCTGGAACGTAGTCACACTGTTGACGTGGAACATTCTGACAAACCTGGTGCGGACGATTTACCTGATTACAAACCTGGTGAGAAGATCCATTTGTACATTCTCTTTCTTCGTATGGAACCTGGTTACAAACCTGACGGCCTGGAGATCCAGAACACTCCTGATGAGGAGGAATTTTTTCACATTTATTTTCGCCATTGATAACTCTACAAACTACGTCTCCAGGTACTGTGTGACATTGTTGTCCTCCACCTTCCTGATGACATTCTTGTCTGTAGTGAACAACAACACGGCACTGCTGAGGCCCCTGTTCCATATGACATTCTTGTTCATAGCTGTTTTCTGTGTGGCAAACCTGATCATAAGCTGTGTGACATTCCTGGTGAGCAGGAATCGTCTGGCATTCCTGACGGTAGTGAGTGACATCTCTGCATACGTTTTTAATGTATGGTTCCTGACGATAGCAGGTAGCATCTTGCGTTTCTGTTTTGTAGCGAGTTTCTTTTAAGAAGTTTTCTAAATCGAAAGTCTCTTCTCTTTGGTTTTCAAAACTAAATGTTTTTGAAGTTTCTGCGTGAGCGAAGTTCACGGTTAAAACCATAAGAACTGCTAGCAGCAATCGTGCTGTTGATGATGTCATTTCGTCCCCCTTTGACTACTTTAATACATTGGCAGGAGTAGTAGAGGCAATTGGTATGCCAT
>JACMNL010000115.1 GCA_014378525.1 Bacteriovorax sp. | reverse complement strand
GGGGAAGAGTTAAACATCCAAGCAACATCCTAAACATCGGTGACGAAATCGAAGTTAAGATTCTTAAATTTGATACAGATAAAGAGAGAGTTTCTCTTGGTCTAAAACAAGTTCAAGCTAATCCATGGGAAGAAGCTAAGAACAAATACATCCCGGGAACTAAAGTTGCTGGTGAAATCGTTTCTGTAAAAGACTACGGTGTATTCATTGAACTTGACGATGGTATCGAAGGATTAATCCACGTATCAGAAATGTCTTGGACAAACAAAATTAAAAACCCAACTAAACACTTCAATGCTGGCGACCGTATAGAGGCGCAAGTTTTAGACGTAGATGTTGAAAACAAGAGAATCTCTCTTGGTCTAAAACAACTTCAAGCAAACCCATGGGATGCTCTAGTTACTAAGTTCAAAGTTGGTGACAAAGTTAAAGGTAAAGTTAAATCAATCGTTGATTTCGGAGTTTTCGTAGACATCGGTGAAGACATGGATGCATTAATCCACGTTTCTGACGTTTCTTGGACTAAGAAAAACATCGTAATTGCTGAAGAGTTCAAAGAAGGACAAGAAGTAGTTGCAATGGTTATGGCCGTTGATAAAGAAAACCAAAAGTTCTCTCTAGGTCTTAAACAACTAGAGGAAGATCCATGGAAGAAAATCGAATCAAGATTCCCGGTTGGAACGATCGTTGAAGCTGAAGTTGTACGTGTTACAGATTTCGGAGCTTTCGTTGAACTAGAAACTGGTATCGAAGGTCTAATCCATATTTCTGAACTTTCTGAAGAAAGAGTTGAAAAACCTTCTGACGTTATCAAAAAAGGTGACAAGCCAAAAGCTATGGTTATCTCTGTTGATAAAGAAGCGAAGAAAATCGCTCTATCAATTAAAGCTGCAGTTCACGGTGGAGAATTCAAATCTACTGATAAGATTAAATCTGCAACTCTTGCTGATAAATTCAAAAAAGACGTTTAGTAATAGTAACGAAAGGTTTAACCCACTCGTAGTTATGAAAAGAGGCCCGCAGAAATGCGGGCCTTTTTTTGTAATTAAGCGACTGCTTTGGATAAACTTTCTACGACTTCTTTAATCCCTTCTGCCTGTTGTTTTAGCTTTTGAGATGAGTCTTCTGAAAGGATTGCCGTTTTATTGTTAATCATCGTTAGATTGCCAAAATTTTTCATGGCCTCAGATATTTCTTTCGCACATTTCGACTGCATATCTGATGTGACATTAATGTTTTTCATCAACTGCTACGACAGGTACATTAAGCGCTTTCGATTGCTCTTTGCTCTTTGCTATTTGCAGAAAGAGAAGAGCTGTTGATAGCTGCACTGTTGGCCGAAAGGTTATCAGTGAGTGGTGGGTATAGTTGAGTAAAAATAAATAAGTGGTATCTAGTTTTTTATTAGATTAAATTGTTTTAGTTTTAGTGAGGCCTAGATATTGCGAATTACTAATTGAAAAAAGCAATGTTAAGAGATTGCGGATGGAATAAAAAAGGCCCCAAAAAGGGGCCTTCTATCGGTATCTAAAATATGTAACTGACTATCTAACTTGTGACTGAACGATGATTAGAGCAGAGAAACCATTTCTGTATAACTGGTGCCCGTCTTTATCAAGTTTCGGTTGTCCATCAACAGTAAACTTTGGAATTTTTGCTCCATTAGTTTCGTTAACTCTTGCGAATAGATCAGAAGCAAGTGCACCTGGAAGACGGATACATCCACCTGAAGCGTTTGTTCCTAATTGTCCTTCAGTTCCTTTTGGTGCCTGATGAAGAGCGATTCCACCGTTGAAGAAGATTGCGAATGGCATTTTAACTCCACCAACTAACCATGAAAATCTTCCACCATATGAAGAAGATTTGTGGTCGATATCTAAATAGTCAGGAGAGTAAAATCCAGTTGGAGTTACTGACCATGAATCGTGTTTCGAGTGGTGTTCACCTTTTTTCTCGAAAGCGTCTCTTCCTGTAGAAACTTTATCTGTTGTGATTAATTGTCCGTATTCGAAAACTTTTACTGATTGTTTTTCAGATCCTTTTACAGCTTTGTTAACAACAACAACGTAACGGAATTCTTTTACCCACGGTTGTTGAAGAGTGTCCGCAGTGAAATTTACTGCAACGTCGTATGGTCTTTCTGCTGAAGTTGCAGCTCCTTCATCTTGAGCGAATACACCTGTGCTAGTTAAAGCGAAGGCGAATAAAGTAGCGATTAAAATTTTCATATTATGTCTCCATGATTGATTTGCTAACGCACAAGTAACACCATATGCGCAGTAAGACATCATAAATATTGTCGAAGTTTAAAAAACAGCAACGCGTTAAGTGTCTGCTATAGTTAAAAAATGGATGTTACCCAACTTTGTCTCTCTGTTGTTTTCATTTGGTAACGGTGCGTAACCCAACTTAGAAGCTCTAGTTGTGACCAAAGCATTTTGATCGGATGTTGCTTTCGGGTAACAGATTGTTTCCTAAATATCTTTTAATTTTTTCAAAACGCTCGATAATCAATTTATGGAAACAAATATTGAAAACACGAGTTCACAACTTTGGCTGGAAAATTTACTGGTAGAGAAGATTAAGAAGAATCCGCAATTCTCACTGCGTGCGTTTGCACGATTAGTTGATGTGAGTCCTGCAGTTCTTTCACGTATTCTCTCAGGTAAAAGAAGGCTTACCTTTAACCTTGCAGTTCGAATTGCAGATGCGCTGGTCTTGGGGCCAATTGAGCGTGATCATCTCTATTCTTTTTTTACAGGTGCGGCCGCAGCTGAAAGATCGGATGAAGATCGTCATGAAAAAGAATTAAGCATCGACTGCTTCAATGCCATGAAGGAGTGGTACCACTACGGTATTACCCAGCTTCTTTATATAGAGGCTTTTCAGGAAGATCCAAAATGGATTGCGAAAATGTTGTCGATCACTGAGCTGGAAGCAAAGCTTGCGGTTGATAGACTTCTTCGTCTTGAAATTTTAGACCGGAATGAATTTGGCAGGCTCTATAGAACCGCAACTCACTTATCGACGTCGACCGATATTGCGAGTGCAGGGATCAGACATTTCCAGAAACAGATTTTGGAAAAATCGGTAGAGTCACTTGAACGAGATGATATTTCTGAGCGTGACATTACTTCGATTACGATCGCGATCAATGAAGACCGTATTCCAGAAGCAAAAAAAGAAATCATGAAATTCAGAAAGCGCATGGCAGAGTTTTTAGCTGATGGCGCGAAAACCAGAGTCTATAACCTGGGAGTGCATTTAATTCCACTAAGCAAGTCAACGAACGGAGATACTAATGAAATTAATTAAAAGTTTTTTTATAGCTGCAGTTCTCATCAGCAGTGTATCTGTTTTCGCGAAAGGCGGGGATGATGCCGGCAACGGTGGATTTGCTTATGCACAATCAATCAAAATTTTAAAAATGGCCACTGCTGCTCTTGAAGAAAAAATTCAGGATTCTCAATTACAGGACCTCGTAGATCACCCCGAGAGAAGGACCATTCTTCAGGATACTCTGGCCTATGAAAAAATTCGCAAATTGTATTTGTGGAATTTATACCGTGACAGAAAAAAACTTGAAATGGATTACGATGTAAATCCTCCGCGTGTAACGGTGACAAAGGCCTATTACGTAGCATTTGAATCCAAGACAGGAACAGAGCTGGAAGATGCATCACTGGAAGTCCAGAAAAGACTGGTCCATGAAGCTGCTCATATCTGGGGTTACAAAGAAGACGCTGCGGAAATTTTTGCAATCGCATTTATGAACCATGATGATGGAAACGAATCAGGTCATGGAGACAGACCTACAAACTCTGTTGATATCAAGAGTGATTTTTGTTCATGCTTAAATGGTAAGTCAGATATTATAAATAACTGCGACAACTTTTGTGCGACAAAACCAGTATCTGATCAGCCGGTTCTTTATGTGAATACAATTTTAGGGCCGGACATTACTTTAAATTCAAAATTAGGAAATCTATATAACTGGTGTACTGTTCAGCTAAAAGGTGATTCAACAACTCCGCAGTGTACTCTAGTTGCACGAGATGGAACTGTCGCAATGAGTTTGCCGGTAACTGTTACTCCCGGTTCAAATTCGTTTAGCGCAAATATTTCTTCATTATCAAAAGATCATACGTGGATATTAAGACTGGAAGAATCTAAAACCGGTTCAAGTGCCAGTTCAAAAGAATTTCAGTTGAGAAGAAAATCACCACCTTCGCCTGACCCTGATCAAATAGGTGCCCTAAAAATTATACCGGTTAGTCAGTACACTTGCTTACTATATGGTGGAAAAGTTGATCCGGTTGGAAATATCCAGAGAACAACTTACGTTCGCAATTTTTATTATTTCGCGGCCAATGAAAATCTAGCACCCATACCTGCAGCCGGCGGAACAAATCAGTCACTGATAGTATGTCATGATGAACAACTAAATCCGGGAAATGATTCTGCAGAATATAACAGACTGGAGTTGTATCCAAATCTGGCAGCTATGTGGGATAGACATGATTCTCGTTTTGTTTCACAAATTCAAAATGGTGGAAAATTAAAAATTAATAAAATTTTAGAAGAGCGTCTTCTAAATGAGTATGGAATTAGTGGTGTATCTTTAAACTTATTCACTCTTATTAGTTTTCCGAATCGTCCTACAAATATCAATTCTTCCTTGGGATACATCATGGTCCCGTTTGTAAATGAATACACTGGAAAAACTTATTGCCCTACTTCAACAGATTATAATGGCAATCAGCCATTGTTAAATTTATTGGGAGAGTACATGGACGATACAGAAGGACTGTATGTTGCAGAAAAAGAAGCTGAAACAGTTAATGATGGTTCAACTTATAAAACTATTTATGGAACTATGTTTACGAGACAGAGCATACTTATGAATTATGGATTTTACATTGAGAATGGTCTAAAGATCAGAGCTGATGCAAATTCACTTCATACTAAGACTATTTATTATTACTGGCCGGCGAGTCCGACGGCAGATCCATTGACCCAGGGAAATAGAAAACTCTTCACTGTGAGGACACCCGATACACTAAACGGAAATATTCCTTCAGGCCTGCCGGAAACATCCACTACAGACAAAAGAATTGGTTGTGTTCCAAGAAATTAACTAACATCAGGCCCGTTTCATACGGGCCTTTTTATTGGTTTTGAGTTAAACATCCCCTTATGAAAAGCCATTTTGGATATCAGTACCTAACGAAGCAGCTCAAGGTTTTAGACCTCGATATGGCGACGATACGCGATCTCGATGAGAGCATCGACATTTTATGTGAACATTTCGGCGAAGAAAATCAGGATTTATCTCTCGCAGAAGAGCATTGCCCTTATTTTGGAGTGATGTGGGAAGCGGGGATAGGGCTTAGTCAATTTCTTACTCGTGAGACATGTGAAGGGAAAAAAATCCTTGAAATCGGCTGTGGGCTGGCCCTGCCGAGCTTTGTGGCCACACGCTTTGGTGGCAATGTCATCGCCACTGACTTTCATGCAGACGTTCCACTTTTCTTAGACCTGAACAAAGAAAAAAATAAAATTGAATTTGAATATCAGGTGATGAACTGGCGTTCTGAAATTGAAAGAACAAAAGGCACACTTGGACTTTTCGATCTGGTTCTGGGCTCTGACATTCTTTATGAGAGCCAGCACCCTATGCAGGTCGCAGAGGCCTTAATTGCTTTCTTAAAACCTGGCGGAAAAATTATTCTTTCTGACCCGGGAAGAGCTTACGTTCAAAAATTTATTTCTTCGATGAGAGAGCTTGGTTATCCGGATCATTTCACCACTCAGAAAGTGGCAGCGAAATTCACACTGAAAAATATTGAACGTGAAATTTATCTTTTTGAATTTTCAAAATAATTCAGGCCAGAACGTCTTCGAAAAAAGCACCGCGATTTAATTCATCATCGATCACATGAATTTCCAGAATCCAAAGATTAGGCGATGGTTTAAATGGCAAACCACCAAGTTTTGCCTGAGTATGAACGGCATGAGGGAAATCACCCACGCGATGGCCATACATATTTGTATTGAGTCTAAGGTTTAATTTTTCTGCTTCATTCGTTGCGAATTCATAAAGCTCTTTGCCTGTTAGATTTTTTTCTCTCCAAACATCTTGAGTTGCATAGAAGATTTTTTTAGAGGCATCAGCTAAATGCTTTAAACGAGGATTATTTCCAACGACAAACGATTCACCGTAATCACCTTCGTGATTGTAGTAAACAGGTCCGATATCGACGAAAAAAATATCATTATCAGTTAACGTGTATTCAACTGAAGTGTCACGAAAACTGCATTTCGTGTTTGGACCCATTCGCATTTTAGTAGGGTGCCATTTTTTTTCCAGGCCTGAATCATCAAGAGATTTTTCAAGAAGAACTTTAGCTTCTGCTTCAGTCATGCCGGGATGTAATTTTTTTGAGAATTCTAAAACCAGTTGTCTGGTTTTTTCCTGTGCGCGAAGATAGTCCTCTAAATTAAACTGTTCACCAGTAAATTCGTGAGGGCTTATGCTCATTGATGAGGTCCCGGGGCAACGCAGACAGCGCATCCAAAATCAGATTCATCGTGATCGTCGATTTCTTCCTGCATGCTTTGTTTTAACTGGTCGACGTCTTTTTCGTTAGCACCAAGAGAGGTGATTAACGTTTCAGCGAGGCTTGGTGCCACAACTTCAATGTCTAATCCGGCCTCTTCCATTTGCGTGGCAAATGAATAAGCATCAGAAATTTTATCCATTGTAGTTTCAAAAAGAACTGTTTTTGAGAGTGAATCTATTACGCGAACTTGGTTTGACATTTTCTTAGACTAACAAGAGAATGCTCCCATGGTAAAGAAAGTTTTTTATGTAGAAAAAGAAAAGTTTTTGCGTTCAATGATGGAATTGGCCCTTCGTGCCAAGAAAGCGGAAATCTATACCGTTGAAACTCTGAATGAAAATTTTTATTTAATCGATGACCTTAAACCTGATCTGGTTATTTTTGATTTAGACCAGAATCCGGCCGATCTTGAAAAGCTTTATGAGTACTCAAATCATGTCCGTTTAGTCGCCTCGGGACCCGCTGGTTCAGAGAATTCTCTCGATTCGAGAGTTACAGGTTTCCTACCCAAGCCAATAATCGCCCATAATCTTGCTGAAAGAGTGCTGTCGTTAATTGACTGAAATACTTTTAGAGCAATAATTGTCACATTTTAAAGGGGCTTTGAAGGAATTTTAAACCCTCTTAAAATAGAGGTATGACAAATTTTAAACTAGGTATATTGCAGGACAGGAATGCGTTCATCGTATTCGTTTCTCAACTCTTATCCACGGTGTGTGACAAGATGATGTCCATCGGGCTGGTGTGGTATCTCACGAAGAATTACTCCATCAACATCGTTCCCTGGTTTCTCGCCGTTAGTTTTCTTCCTCACATCTTCATGTCTTTTTATTCATCGAAAATTATCGGTAGTAATGGAATTTTAAAAACTGTCGTTGCTACAGAATATTTCAGAGGTGCCGTTTTGTTGGTGTTTTTTATCTCAATGTTTTTTGTTCCTGAAAAAAGTACAATATTTTTAGTGTATTTATTTATTGCCGCTTTTTTAGTGGGAATAGGATCGAGTGTTTTTAATCCGGCGATTTTATCATTGCCTCCGATTCTTGTTGAGACAGAACAGGTACCGGCGCTGAACGCACTACTCGATACGAGTTTTTCTATTTCAAATATTCTAGGAGCGGCCTGCTCGATTTTTTTATTAAATCTTTTTGATATTAAAGCGCTGGTGATGATCAATGCGGGCAGTTTTATTTTTGCAGCAGTTCTGCAGAATAAAGTTGTCGTGAAACATTCTGAAGCGCCGATTCCGGAAGGACAGGAAGCAGAAGGGCCGATGGCCGTTTTGAAAAGATATCCGGCGATCAAAAGAATGCTGATGAGCTTTTTATTCATTAATTTAATTTTCACTCCAATTCTCGTTATGATCCCTTGGTATGTAGCGAATGTATTTAAGGGGACGGGAAGTGACCTCGCGACGATAGAAGGAGCGATGGGGCTCGGTGCTTTTTTAACCGGAATGTTTTTATCTCTTACCGCCATTCAAGTTCGCGAGGATAAGCGCATCGGGATGATTGCAATCGTGTGTTTTTTATTCGGATTATTTTTTCAGGTATTTTCGTTCTCTAAATCGACAGGCGAAGCTTCCTTTCTTTTATTTTTAATCGGAATCCTCAGTACGTTTTTAAACGTGCAGGTTCTTACTTATTTCCAGACCGCCCTTAAAGAACATGAAGTGCCGGCCATCATGGTGGCAGTCAATATTATTTCAGCGGCATCAATGCCGGTCTCTTTTGCAATTTCCGGGATTTTATTTCCGCTTGTCGATATCCCGCGCTTCGCTTTGATTTGCGGCATGCTCACAATGGTCAGTGCTTTTTTTATGCCTAGTTTTTTAAGAGTTAAACCTCAGGAAGGATAAATATGGAATTTGGAAACAACGAGATCATTGAAAAGGCCATCGTCAGTGATGTGGATGAGATTATCAATCTCTATCGACTGGTGTATGGAAGAAAATATCCTATCTCCTATGGAACTGATCCTGATTTATTATCGCGTGCGATCTTAGATAATGAATCGCATTTGGTTTTAGTTGCAAGAGACATGACCCAGAAAGTGATTACGGGTTGTCTTATCACAGAGATCGATAAAGAAAATAAAATCGGGAAACTCGTGGGCCTTGTCGTTCATCCGGCATTTCAGAAAAATAAAATCGGAAATCATTTAGTTGTTTATGTCGGTGAGCATTTTTTAGAGAAGGGGACAGAGCTTAACTCTCTCTACGCAACGACGAGAACAGTGACAGCAGGACCTCAGCGCGTTTTCATTAAAAATCATTATCTTCCATTGGGGATTTTTCCCAATGCACACAGATTAAGCCAGTACGAAACAGTAACGTTGTTTGCAAAATTCAGAAAAGGACTTTTAGAAAAAAGAATTCCAGTCAAGGAAGTATCGGCTTCATTGTTGCCGTTGTATTCAATCCTTCAGAATCTTGTTCCTGATCTTTCAATTCCCAAACTAGTTCCAGTAGCAGTGCCGGTGACGCTGCCAACGAATGAAGCTTGGGAATTCGAAATTATCCGCGCTCCCAATTACGTATTAAGAAAATTCCTGGAAACATTTCCTGATCCACGTGACCGTTTTTTTCCATTCCATACCCCGAACATGTTAATCGCAGATAAAAAAGGACGCATGGAAATTTTTGCATACTTCAGTAAACGCGATGGTTACTGCACTCTGATTAAAACCACAAAACCTATTGAAGAGTTGAGTGGAAGTCTTACAAGTTTATATATGCAACTCGATGATATTGGGGTTTCTTATATTGAAGTTTTATTAAACGTAAAGCTGACCCAGTTTATTGAGCCGCTTCTAGTAGGTCAGTTCGTTCCATCTGCCATTTATCCGGCAATGAGAGAGGTCGATGGTAAGTTTGAAGACTATATTGTTTTAAGCAGGACGATGGAGCCGCTGAATTTCAGAGGTATGTCGGTCATTTCACAATTCAAACCTTTTATCGATCAGTATGTGGATACCTGGAAGCAGATCAACCTGGATTCAATTGAGGTGATCTATGGCAACAAATAAGCTTGTTGTTCCCGATGCTAAAAAATTAAGTCATGTGCAGGAGCTTTGTGATCAAAGTGATCCTTATAATGACTTTAAAAAAAGTGATGAGCTGTTTTTAAAAGCGATGGAAGAAATCAGCTCATGGCATATTGAAAAAAGTGATTTTTACAGAGACCTTTCAAAGTCACAGAACTTTAAATCTGATGATGTAAAGACGATGGAGGATTGTTTAAAAATCCCTCATCTGTGGGCGCATTTTTTTAAAGGCAATGAGATATTATCCATTCCGCCTTCTGAAGTATTTTTGCATTTAACATCTTCGGGAACGACCGGACAAAAGTCTCAGATCTTTTTTGATGAATGGACAATCAGGTCTGCTCAGGCAATGGTCGATGCTATTTTTGAAAAATACCAATGGGTAACTCCTGAACAGAAGTGCAATTATATTCTTTTCAGTTATCAGACTGAAGAGAGTTCAAAACTCGGGACTTCTTATACGGATAACTTTCTTTGTAAGTATGCACCTGTGAACGAAGTTTTTACGTCGCTTAAATTTACAGGAAGCGGAGGACATGAGTTTGATGTCTTCGGTACGATTGAAGCTTTCAAACGTTTTGCTGACCAGGGTTTACCAGTCAGGCTTTTTGGATTTCCCGCCTTCTTTTATTTCGCACTGGAAAGAATGAAAAAACTTGGATTACCTCCGTTAAAATTTCATAAAGATTCACTGGTGTTTTTAGGCGGTGGATGGAAAGGCCATGCTGATAAAGCGATTGAAAAAAATGACCTGTATAGTTTAGCGGAAGAGATGCTGGGAATTCCCAATGCCAGGCTTCGCGACGGGTTTGGTTCAGTTGAGCATTGCATTCCTTACGTTGAATGCTCGAATCATGAATTCCATGTTCCTGTATGGTCACGTGTTTTTATCCGCGAAGTCGATACATTGAAGCCACTTGGTTTTGATAAAAAAGGTTTTCTGCATTTTGTTTCACCCTATATTACAAGTATGCCTGCCCACTCTGTGATCATGGGGGACTTAGCTTCTCTTCATGAAAATTGTAAATGTGGAATGAACACACCTTATTTCAGGATTCACGGCCGTGCCGGAGTTTCAAAGAATAAAAGCTGTGCTCTTGCGGCCTCAGAACTTCTAAAAGGGAAGGCGTCATAATGACAACGAATTTATGGCAGGGAAAAATGGTGACGGATGATGAGTTTAAAAACTTATTCATGGGTCATGTTGATAATGCTCACTGGTGGGCGAAACCACCGCTAAGTCACTATCTTCTATTTGATGTCGTCGGAAAAATTCAGGCAGAGCTTTTAAAGAAAGATAAATTTTATAAAAGACTCGAGTCTGATTTAAAGAGCAGAGAAGATATTGCGAGTGATGAAGTTGATATCAATATGCAGGGGCTGATTGATTTTTTAAGCATCGATCATCTTCGTACAAAGTTAAAAAGAGAACTTGGAAGCGAACATCCCTTTGAGTTGAAGAGACAGGATGCACGCGAAAATCATTTTGAAGCCTGGTATCCTCTGGGAACACTAGTTCATGTGACACCGAATAATTCACCTCTGCTTGCAGTCCTTGGAGTGATGGAAGGTTTATTGAGCGGGAACGTTAACGTTTTAAAACTCGCTCACAAAGACAGTCAGTTCGCAGGAATTTTTTATGAAGAGTTCTGCAGGCTGGATACAACCAGTTCATTGAAAGATTATATTTACATTGCAAAAATCAGTTCAAAACAAAAAGAGTATTTAAAAAGTTTTTTAAGTATTGCTGACGTGATCTCTGCCTGGGGAGGAGAAGAAAGTGTTCAGAGTATACGCGAGATTGCCCCACGTGGTGCACGTATTGTAGAGTGGGGGCACAAAATTTCATTTTCTTATATTACCCAGTCGCAAAAAAATAATGCTGAAGTTTATAAAAAGATGGCCTATGAAATCTGTCTTAATGAACAGATGGCATGTTCGAGCCCGCAGACGATTTTTATTGAAGACACTAATTTTGAAGAATTAAAAAAGGTAGCAGAACAATTATCGGCCGCACTGAATATGATTTCTCCGACAATGAAAAGAGTTATGCCCGGAGTTCAGGAAACAGCTGAGTTAACTGTGACCCGTGAACAGGTTAGATTGAAATCAATTCTTGGCGGAAGTCACTTGGTGGTTTCTCCACAAAATGACTGGCGAATATATGTTGAAGACACTTCTGCTTTAAGTTCATCGCCACTTTTCAGAACAATCTGGCTGAAGCCAATGCCCAGATCAAAAATGATTAACCATCTTCGTCCGCTTAAAATGTATCTGCAGACAGCAGGGATTGCGGCCAGTGCGATGGAAGTTGAAGCTTTGACCAGAGATCTTTTTATGGCCGGGGCCCAGAGAGTGAGAGCTATTGGTGAAATGACTGACAGTTATATAGGCGAGCCACATGATGGTGTTTACGCCCTCGAGAGATATTGCCAGAGAATTAATTTTCACGACTCGAAAGATTCGGCCATGATGAAAAATAAATGTTCATTCGAAGATATGAAATCGCCTGCCCCGGTAAGACTCACATCCATTATGGAAAAAGCAGATTTTCAGTGCCAGATTGTAAAAGCTGAATACTCTGATTTGTTTTTCTACAGCGGTGGAAGTTCGGGAGAACCAAAACTTTCAGTGTTCACGTATCAGGATTACAACCGTCAGATGGAACTTGCAGGTGAAGGACTTTATGCCGCAGGATTAAATCCAAAAACAGACCGTTGCATGAATTTATTTTATGCCGGATCTCTTTATGGGGGATTCATCAGCTTTTTTACCATTCTCGAAAAATTAAATGCAGTTCATTTTCCAATGGGAGCGAGCACTGACTTTGGCCTGGTTGGAAAAACCATCATTAATAATAGAGTTGATACTCTTTTAGGAATGCCGTCGTACTTAATCCAGTTGTTCAAAGAGAATCATGACGACTTTAAAAAATACCGTGGAATAAAAAAAATATTTTACGGTGGCGAGCACTTCAGTGAAGCGCAAAGAAATTTTTTAATGCGCGAGTACGGTGTTGAGATTGTCAGATCGGCCAGCTATGGATCGGTTGATGCAGGGCCACTCGCTTATCAGTGTGAATTCTCCACGGGAGGAGTTCACCACTTACACGAAAAACTTCACGACCTTGAAATCGTAAACCTGGAAAAAGATGAACCTGTTAAGTTGGGTGAAATTGGAAGGCTGTTATTTACTTCAAAAGTCCGTCACGGTCAGAATATAGAGAGATATGCTATTGGGGATGTGGGTAAAGAGCTTGTTGGTGCATGTGAATGCGGGAGAAGAGGAATTCGTTTTGAACTTCTCGGCCGTCACGGTGATGTCTTCAGAATAGGAACCACATTTTTAAGTTACCAGAAGTTTCAAAAAATCCTGATCGATAAACTGGAATTCGAAGGATCCATTCAACTTCATCTTTTTTCAGGTGATGCGCTTAAAAAAGAAAAAGTTGAAATCAAAGTTGAAAATCAACTTAAGGATGCGCAGACTCCTGAAGCATTACGGAAAATGTTCTTAGCTGAATACCCCGATTTAAACTTAGTCGTAAATCTCGACCTGGTGATGGATTTTGATGTCACGATAGTTGATAAAAAAGAAATGACCCACAATCCGAGCACCGGGAAATTAAGAAGTGTCATAGATCACAGGAATTAATATGCAGAAATGGTTGTTGAAGGAAATTATTGAACACGCAAAAAAACATTCACCTTACTATCGTGAATTGTATAAAAATGCGAAGACTGACAATCTTTCAGATCTTCCGGTTATTGATCAGACGAATTTCTGGAAATCGGAAGTTGTGACATCCACTTCGCCGGATGGAATCGTTTTTAAAAGCGGTGGAAGCACAGGTGCTCCCAAATATTCTTATTTTACTCACCTTGAATGGATGGCCTACACCACATCGTTTGGATGGGGGATGAGCGAAGGAATTCTGGATCATGGTGACAGAGTTGGAAATCTTTTTTATGCCGGTGATTTATATGCTTCATTTTTATTTATAAAAGATTCGCTTCAGTTTATTCCGGCCGAAAAGAAGAAGATCACTCAATTTCCGATTGCAGGGCAGACTGATCATATACAGATTTTAAAGATCATCGAAGAATTTGGAATAAATACTATCGTGGGTGTACCCTCCGCGATTCTAACGATGCTGGAAAAATACAACAAAACCAGATTTCCAAAGCTGAAAATAGAAAAAATCCTTTTTGGCGGTGAAGCTCTATACGATGACCAGCACCAGGCCTTAAGAAATATTTTTCCTGATATTAAAATTTCATCTATCGGATGCGCCAGCGTTGACGGGGGAATGATAGGTTATTCCAGCAGAGACTGCGCCAATAATGAACATAGAGTCTATGATGACGCCAGTATTATTGAAATCGTCGATCCGGATACTAATGAAGTGATCACTGAAAAAAATATTCTGGGGAAAGTTCTGTTAACTAACCTCACAAGAAAACTCATGCCAATCATTCGTTATCCCGCCGGTGATATGGCGATGTGGCTTGAAGATGAAGGTGTACCCAATAGAAAGTTTAAGCTTCAAGGGCGGTCTGAAGAAGCGGCCAGACTGGGAACTCTGAGTGTTTATTTTGAAGACACAAGAGAAATGATCATTAAGTCCTTGTCGGAAATTTCAGGAATACAGTTTCAGATGGTGCTTACACACTTTGATCACAAAGATGAATTAGTTCTAAAAATTGCCGGAGTTAATCTATCCAGAGGATCTGGAATTGAAAAAAGAGTTCTCGAAGCTTTCAGTAAAGATAAAACCAGTTATGAAGAACTTTTGAAAAAAAATCTTATTCACCCACTTAAAATTGAAATCGTGGAACAAAAAACCCTTGAAAATAACTCCCGCACGGGGAAGTTAAAACGTATTATAGATATGCGATCAAAACAATAATCAGGAGTGATATATGGATAAAGATTCTAAAATTGTAATCGCCGGCATCATTCTTACAATCGCGATTTTTGCAGGCGCTGTTTTTCTCGCTCTTAAGAAGTAGTCCAGTCCGGTTCTTCAGGCATAACATCATTCGGGCCGAGAATATATTTCTGCACACCTAAATTTCCAAAAATAAAATCAGGCACACGAATACGATAGAAGATTCCTTTTTCGTGGTTGCTGGTCGTCACCACATTGGTCTTCGACATAACCGCAGAGTGCGAAGCTCCGTCTTCATAAGGAATAAATAAATCGTAGTGCTCTTGTTTGGACAAAAAGTACTCAACGATGTGTTTACGAAGGGCCGCCATATCTTCCGGGTCGTAACTGGAAACTAAAAAGCTGTTCGGGTATTTTCTTAAAACTATTTTCTTCAACAGATCATCATCGAGCTGGTCTTTTTTATTGAAGATGATAATAGTTTCTTTGTCTGTAACATTTAGTTCCTTCAAAACTTCGTACGTCACATCCAGTTGCTTTTCATAATGAGGGTCAGAGATATCACACACGATAATTAAAAGATCAGCTTCAAGTGCAGACTCGAGAGTTGTCTTGAATCCGTCGATCAAAGTGTTGGGAAGGTTGGAAATAAATCCTACAGTGTCGATCATAATCATCGGCGGCTTCGTGTCCGGATTCAGCATACGATAAGTTGAATCAAGAGTTGCAAAGAGTTTGTTCTCTTCGAGAATTTCCACTTTACACAAGCGGTTCATGATCGAAGATTTTCCGGCATTGGTATAACCAACAAGAGCAGCTGTAACGGCCTGGTTCTCGCGGCGTTTTTTTCTGACTTCTCTTTGTTTAGCTAACGTTACTAATTCCTCTTTATAAAACTCGATGCGGTCGCGAATGATACGTCTATCTAACTCGATCTGCTTTTCACCCTCTCCACCGAGAACCCCGACACCACCGCGCTGGCGGTTTAAGTGAGTCCAGAACCCCGCAAGGCGAGGAAGCATGTATTGAAGGCGAGCAATTTCGATCTGAATCTTTGCTTCTTTTGTACGCGCGTGTTTCGCGAAAATTTCTAAAATAACGTGAACTCGATCGACAACAGAAAGTCCTGTCAGTTCTCTGATGTTCGTGATCTGACGGGCCGTTAGTTCGAAGTCAAAAACCAGAAGTTGTGACCCGTCAGCTTTAGCAGCGTCAGCTATCTCTTTTAATTTTCCCGATCCTAAAATACTCGCAGGATCGATTTCTTTTTTATTTTGAATGTGAGCTTCACCTGTCTTTAATCCAAGCGTTCTTAAAAGCTCTCTGAGCTCGTTAATTGATCTTCTTGATTCACTCTCTGTCTGATGGTCCGGAAAACTCGGAGATACGATCGAGACCAGTGTCGCGCGGTAATCGGGGTCAATGTTAAATTCGTTATCCATCATATAGTTTTTTTGCCTTCGTTCATTGGAACTAAAATATTGTCGAGAAGTCGGGTCATGCCTGCTCTGTAAGCAGCAACGATCACCAGTTCAGTCGTCGAATCATTCGGAGTTTCAAGATTCGATGAATCCAGAACTTCGAGGTAATCCCATTTGCTGTCAGCTTTTAAAGTCTCGGCCACAAATGTTTTGTAATCCTGTTTCGTGCGGATAAGTTTTTCCACTTTTACTAACGTATGCGGAAGAACCATCGCTTCAACTCGCTCACTTTCAGATAAATACTGGTTGCGTGAAGAGAGTGCAAGCCCTTCTGAGTTTCTCACGATTGGCATAATGTGAATGTTGACCGGGATCTCAAGGTCCTTCACCATTTTTTTAATGATCAGGCATTGCTGGACATCTTTTTGTCCGAAGTAGGCCGTGTGAGCTTTTGTAATTGAAAACAACTGATACACAACTGTCGTTACACCGTCAAAGTGTGTAGGACGAACAGAGCCTTCAAATTTCTGGGTCATCGGGCCCACAGAAATGGTTGTAGAGAATCCTTTCGGATAAATACTTTCTTCTGATCTCGGTGCAAAAACGACTAAATCTTTTTTGGCATTAATTAAAAGTGCAACACCCGAAATCTTTGCAAGGTCTTCATCTAACGTTCTCGGGTATTTATCAAAATCTTCGTTCGGCCCGAATTGTTTCGGGTTTACAAAAATAGTAACAATAGTGACATCGTTATCTTCATTTGATTTTTCAATCAATGAAACATGCCCTTTATGTAGATTTCCCATTGTCGGAACCAGCCCGATAGTCTGAGTCGTAAGCGTGCTTCCGTAGTGATCGAAATCTTTTCTCGTGGTAAATACTTTAATCATAATTAATTGGGTTGGAAAAATTGAATAATAATTTTATGGGCCAGTTCTTTTTTTGTTAAATGTCCTTCGAAAGTAAAACCTTTCGAAGAAAGCAGGCGGTAGTCAGCGTAGTCAACGTTGAAGCCAGCAACTTTTTCATTGTTGGTTAATCCATTGTGAACTTTCGTACCGACCAGGAGATCAACCGGCTTAGACTGCATTTTGGAATGCAAGACAACATCACTTAAATCTGTTTCAGCTGCAAATCCAACAATTTTTAATTTTGATGATTTTGCTTCGATCACAGTTTTTAGAATGTCTGTCGCTTTTTTAATTTTTAAAGAATCACCCATCGAATCTTTTTTGATTTTCTCAGAAGATGTATCAAATTCTATATCGGATATCGCAGCAGAGCTGATGTATAAATCGGCTGCTGCAAGATTTGCATGAACTGCATTTTTCATTTCATCAACTGTTGAAACTCTCGTCATTGAAAAGTTTGGATGTTTAGAAAACAGGTTTAATTTTTCAGTCGCATTTAGTCCTGCCACCATCACAACTTTGTGACCCAGCTTTAAAGAGACTTCTGCAAGATAAAATCCTGTGATACCAGAGGAAGAGTTGGTTAAATAACGTACAGGATCCAGTGGAACAATCGTTGCACCGGTTGTGATCAGAATTGTTTTTTGATTCGCACCTGAGAGTGGCGCAATCATCGTCGGAATCATTTCTACAATTTCATTCACACTTGGAAGTTTTCCAAGCCCCACTTCTTCGCAGGCAAGAATGCCGGCATCAGTTGGTGAGACAAAAAAGTTAGAAAGCGTTTTTAATTTTTTTAGTTCGGCCACGTTTTGTTGAGTAAACGGATGTGCGAGCATGTTGCTGTTCATTGCCGGAAACATCAAAACATTTTTAAGGGGTTCAAGAGCTAAGAAAACTGATGAGAGTAAATCAGAGGCCTGGCCTTGAGCTAAACGTGAAATCGTATTGGCCGAAGCAGGAGCGATGACAAAAACATCACACCATCTTGCGAGATCAATGTGCAGAACATTTTTATTTAAAAAATCATCCTGAGATTTATAAACGTTTTGAACGCCGAGATAAGTGAAGACTTCAGGCACGACAAATTTCAGTGCACCATCAGTTAAAATAACTTTAACTTCATGATCTTTTTTGAAGAGTTCGCGTGCTATGTCGATTGCTTTATATGCGGAGATTGATCCGCTCACACCAAGTAATATTCTCATTGGAGAAATATTTCACAAAAGGGATGTTTATGGAAGGACCATAGCGACGATTTTCTTAGTGTGCGGGATGTAACTGAAGACGAAAAGAGTGCAGAAGAACACGAGAAAAATAACGTGAGTAAGAACCAGGAACCAGCCCATTTTAGTTAAGCTTTTATCAACGGTTTTGTGAGTGTAATTACTTTTAATTACCTGCTGACGATATTCTGCGACCTGACTGTACTGTGAAATCTTGCTGTTCACTTCCTGATCGCGAAATTCGGCCCGTTTCCGTTGGAGTTCGTCTTCTGTCATAAAATCCTCATTGAGTACTCTATGGAACTTATCGGATATTATAGGGCAAAGCTTAAATGACGGCCTGTTGTTCTTTAACTGTTTGAAATCTCTTTATGAAGGTGCAACGCTGGCAAAGATCTTCGACCAGTTTTCGTTGCGCAAAGCCTTGGGCCATTTTTCTAGCCCTTTGTCCGCCTAAAACCTCACTAAGAGTTTTTTCAGGCATCTTCCCTAAATCGAGTCGGGCCTCTTTATCGAGGCAACAGGCGACGACTGTTCCGTCAGCATGAATTCCCACGTGAGAGCTTACACCGTGGCAAAAGCCAACTTCAGAAACTTTCGGCATAAGTGGGGAAGGCCACTCAAAGCGCGAGTCAAAATGCAGGTACACGCGCTTGTAAATGCGTTTACTTTTAATTGATCCGACATCGATGTCTTCTTTAATTTCTGTTTCAAAAAAGTTCGCAATCGTTTTTAAAATGTCCGAGTTCGAATCATTTTGAACTGTCGTCTCGAAGATATTCCACAGGCGGTAGTTGATATAAAGCTCAGGATTAGATTCCTGTGACTCCTTCGAGAAATTCAAAATATCCAGAAGGTAAGGATTGATATCTTTGTTTTTAAAATTGTCTTTGAAAGCGTGAATTGAAAAATTCACCTGATGAAAAGCAGGAGATGTCGCTAATAATTTTTTATATTTATTGAGCAAAATTCCATTGGTCGTGAGGTTGATTTTTACGCCGGCCTCTTCGCAATGTCTGATGATCGTTTCGAATTCCGGATGGGCCAGGGGTTCACCCATGAGGTGTAAACAAACTTGCTCTGTGTGAGGAGCGACGTCGTGAATGATGGTCTTGAACATGTCAGCGTTCATGATTTTCTTATCGCGGTCCACGACAGGGCAAAACGAGCACTGCAGGTTGCAAATATTACTGATCTCAATATAAACGCGTTTGAATTTGTTCATTGATGTGATATTTAGCACAGCATATGTCACAAATCCAAAACGATAATGCACCAGCGGCTAATTTTTACTACTTTCTCTGCAATCCAGGGAGTGAAAAATTTCTTAAAGAAGAAATCAGACTCATTTATCCGGAGCTGGTTTTCGCTTACTCTACAGAGGGATTTTTAACGTTTAAAGAAACCAGACCCTTAGGCAAAACATTGAGACCAGTGTTCTGCCGCCACTTCGGAAAATTTCTCCGCAGAGGAACTTACGAAGAATTGAGATCTGCCTGGGTAGGGAAGGCACTTTTTTATTCGCTTGAAGGAGAAATTTTCGAAACGTATGAATATAAAACCGGCGACTGGGTTAAAGAAATTATCAAAGTTTCTGAAACACAATTTTACTTCGGTGAATTCCGCGCTGGAATTTTAACAGCACCGTCTCCCGGCGGATTTTCTACGGCAGTGTTACCGGAAGAATCTCCCTCACGTGCTTATTTAAAAGTGATCGATGGATTAAATTACATGGGAGTAAAACTCCCGGAAAATGATTATGCACTAGAAATTGGTTCTTCACCTGGTGGAGCAACGTACGCACTATTAAATATGGGATTAAGAGTTGAAGGAATCGATCCGGGATTAATGGATCCGATTTGTTCGAACAATCCAAAATTCAAACACCACAGACAATCGATTCAGGATTTCCATGTGTCTTCATTAAAAGATCATGTGCAGTGGTTATACGTCGATATGAACCTTGCACCTGAAGCAACCTTGCGTGAGATTGAAAAAGTTGTTGAGGCCGTCAGACCTTCTTTAAAAGGCGCATTCATAACTTTGAAGATGACAAAATTTGAACTCGTATCGCGTGTGCCGATGTATTTAAATCTTGTTGGTAAAATGGGACTGAATGTTGTGATGGCAACTCAACTTCCGTCGCACAAACAAGAATTTTTAATTTACGCAGAATAAAATAAAATCTTCACAAAAACTACGCGTCAGAGCAGCGCGAATAAGTTGTCTACAAACCCTTTATCACTTATGATGTGTCTGGTTGAATTTTAGTTTTATTTCAGGACACCTAACTTAATGTTTCCATCCGATGCTCACATTATGCAATTTTTTGCGCAGTATGCTCATTCGCCGGCACTAATTTACAGTATCGTTGCGGCCATGATGTTTCTGTCGAGTTTCGGTTTGCCACTTCCTGAAGAAGTGACGATTCTCGCACTCGGAATTATGGTTCATATGGGAAAACATCCCGAGCAGTATCCACCACCACCGGGTGTTACTTATCAGCCACTTCACGTCTTCACGGCCATGGCCGTTTGTTTTTTCTCCATCATGATCAGTGACTACATCGTTTATTTCATCGGAAAAAAATTCGGTGCGAGTCCAATCGTTCATAAATTATTCAGAAGATTTCTTGGCGAAAATTCTCTTGAGAGATCGCGCACGATGATTCACAAGCACCGCTTTTTAGTTCCTGCTATTTTTAGATTCACACCGGGGATTCGTTTTCCGGGACACCTTTCTTGCGGAATGATGGGGATCTCAACTTTTACTTTTTTACTCGCAGACGGTTTAGCTGCTCTAATATCAGTACCAACTCAGGTTTACGTTTTCGCCAAGTATGGAGAAGTGATTCTGTCGACTATTAAAGAGATCAAGCACTATGCCCTTATTATTACGGCCGTAACTCTAGCTATTTATCTTACTTACAAATTAAAGCAGAAAATCTTCGGCAAAAAAGAACCGGCCGTTATTGATCAGGCTTAATAAATTCATTCTTCATTCCTAACTTTCGATAAGTCCCCTTAAGAGGGTCTACTTATGAAAAAATTTAATCTTTTAACCGCTAGCTGTTTACTCGCATCTCTGGCCGGATGTACGTCTCCAATGCATAGAAATCCAGGCTCTGTAGCAGCAACTGCAAAAGACTGGGAAGACTTAAAAGTACTGAAGCAGCGTAAAGTTGAACTGGGTGCGATGAGTGTTCACTTCAAGAAAAAGAAAAATGAACTTCAACTGGAGCAAATCCAGGATGAACAAAAAAATATTGATAAGAAGATTGCTGAGATTGAATCGCACGTCAATGCATTTGAAGACGCTTCAAAACAAACGATTGTGAATCCTCCATCTGACTGGCGACTGGAAAAAGAAAATATCGAGCTTCAAAATCTAGGCCTTTATGAACTGGATAAAAACGTAGAACTTTCTATTTCTACATATGAAGCAAAAGACACTAGAATCTATTTAACTCACAAATTCTTTTCATCGACTGGCTACAAGCAGATGGGGGATGAAGAAAAACCAGTAATGGATTTTTCTGTGAAATGTGATGCTCCGTTCGAAGTAAAGTGGGGGCTGACAACTAAAAAAATGATCGCAGGAAAAATATACAAGTTTTCACTAGGTGATAAAAAAATATCAAATGATTCACGCGAACTTATTTTTCATAAAGATATGAACTCGTGTGACTTTAAATTTGTAAGCTCAGTGGACTACAAACATAAGGCCTACGGATTTAGAGTTGTAAATGAAGCCTCAAAACTGGCAAAACTGGATTCATTAATGTCGACGACAGAAGTCTGTTCACTTAAAAAAGGGACGGGCGAATTTTTCAATACGAATGAATTTGCAAGTATGACATGTCCTTCGAAGTACGACTCAATTAAAATTTTACCTGAGCCGGAAGACAGTCTTCACGCCCGTGCCGTTGCACTTTTAGGTCAGGATCTACCGGAAGATTTCATTAAAAACGGAAACCCATATGGCGAACTTGATTTTTCCAAAGCCCCAAAACTTGATGCGATCTTAGTATCGTATCTTGTATTCAGAGCAGACTTTTACGGAACTTTACTGGGAAGAATGCTTGCATGGCACGCAGACCAGGGAGCTTTAGTTCGCGTTGTTATTTCAGACGTTATTGTTTTAGAAAAAGATAAAGCGATGTTTGAAAAATTAATGGCAGAACATCCAAACCTGAAAATGAGTCTATATCGTTTTGATACATCAGAAGGTGGCGGAGCATGGATTTCAGAATTCCACCGCGACAATCACGTGAAGATGTTTGTTGGTTATTCAAAATCAAATCCTCAGGACTCGTTCGCCGTTGTAGGTGGACGTAACATTCACGATGGTTTTGCTTTCAGAAAACCAATAGATGTAAAAAAATATCCTGAAGTCGTTTCATACGGAGACAAGGGAGATGAATCCTGGGCGTACTGGAGAGACTTCGAAATGGTTGTTCGCGGCCAGGAGTATGTTGAAAGTGCGGCGAGAGCTTACTTAAACTTCTACCACATCAACAAAGAAAATCTTCTTATGAAAGTTTCTAGTGTTGCTGTTCAGAAAGCTGATGCTGTTGATGCTTCAGAAGAGAGCATGAGACATTACATTTCTATTCCATTTAAAGATGAGCCTAACCTGAATCTTTTTTACGCTCGTTTAATTGATTCATCTAAAAAGAAAATTCTTATCAGCTCGCCGTACTTCAGACCGGTAAAAGAAATCGGTGAGGCACTTGACCGTGCTGTGGCAAGAGGAGTGGACGTTACAATTATCACACGTCTGGATTTAAAAGGTGACACTGCTGATTTTATTTTAGGTGCTGTTAATAAAGAAGGTGTAAATCGTTTCATGGATAAAGTAAAAGTTTTCGAATATATCGAGCCGAGTGTAATTCTTCACGCGAAACTTGTGATGATTGATGATGAAGTTTCATTTATTTCTTCTGTTAATCTTAACAAGAGAAGTTTTTATCACGATCTTGAGAATGGGACTGTTGTTAATGATAGCAAGTTTACGATTCAGATGGGTGAGCTTTATAAAGATTATTTGAAATTGTCCAAGAGGTTAACAGAGCAGCAGAAGGTTGTGTTCTGGAAGAAGTGGATTATTAATATTGCTGATAAAGCTCTCTAACTTTTTTTGCAAAAAAAGATTTTTAATAAAAAGACCTCAGAAGTTCTGGGGTTTTTCACTTACTTTTTAAAGACTGCTGGCAAAGTAGCTTACAAAATTAACTCACTTCAAATAATTTAAATTTATGACTTCAACTACTACATTTATTAGCGATGTACGATTATTGACTAAATGGTTTCAGACTTATGAAAAAAGACACATAGGGGCATAAAAATAAAGTAAAGATTTTAGTAAAACCATCCATTTAATTTATTGTTGGATGACAGGTAAAACTGAAAAGTATAATTTAAATCTTTATTAATTTTTTACTCAAGGTCATCAATTGGACACGCATATCAAAAACGGTCTCTCTCGAATTTTTTTTGGTAAACCGATTCATAACGAAGAGGCCCATAACCAAACCATTGGTAAAGCAGTTGGGCTTGCTGTTTTTGCTTCTGATGCTCTCTCGAGTGTTGCCTATGCTACTCAGGAAATTCTACTAATATTAGCAATTGCAGGTGTTGCTGCTTTTCATCTTTCCCTTCCAATCGCAGGAGTTATTATTCTCCTCTTGGCCATTCTTACCATGTCATATCGCCAAACTATTTTTGCCTATCCTGATGGAGGTGGCGCATACATTGTTGCAAAAGATAATTTAGGTGAAGGGGCCGCGCAAACTGCGGGGGCTGCACTATTGATGGATTATATTCTTACTGTTGCCGTCAGTATCTCGAGTGGTACAGATCAAATTGTTTCAGTTTTTCCAAATCTTCTTCCTCATCAAGTGACGCTATGTTTAGGACTTATAGGATTTATGATGCTCATGAATCTTCGAGGAGTGAAGGAGTCGGGAACGGCCTTTGCTTTTCCAACTTATTTTTTCGTAATCGTGAGTTCGTGCACAGTGGGTATAGGTCTTTGGAAAACATTTCACGGCACACTTATGCCTGTTGAAGGCGTAGAGATGATAAAGACAACTTTACAACCTTTAACAATGTTTTTAATTCTTCGTGCTTTTAGTAGTGGTTGCACAGCGCTCACTGGAGTGGAGGCGATATCAAATGGAATTACAGCTTTTAAAGAGCCACGTAGTAAAAATGCTGCCAATACGATGGTCTTTATGGGACTTATTTTAGGTTTTCTTTTTCTTGGAATTACATACCTTTCAGTTCATATTCACGCACTACCTTCGGAAAGTGAAACCATTATTTCTCAACTGGGACGTGCTATTTACGGCAAAGGCCTCATGTATAATTTACTAATGGCCGGAACGACTATTATTTTGATAATGGCAGCGAATACCAGCTATGCAGATTTTCCAAGGTTGTGTGCTCTTCATGCGGGAGATGGATTTTTACCTCGTCAATTAACTTACAAAAGTGGACGTTTGGTTTTTAGTTGGGGAATTATTTTTTTAAGTGTCTCTGCCGGAGCACTTATTTTTATTTTCAACGCTCATACCTCAGCGCTCATTCCACTCTATGCTATTGGCGTTTTTATGAGTTTTACTCTCTCTCAAGTTGGAATGGTTGTACGTTGGCAGAAAATTGGAAAGAAGCAGGCCCATGAACATGAATTAAACGGACAAGAAGAAGCTCATCATTTGAAAGGGTGGCGCTTTAAACAAATGATCAACTTCATAGGCGCACTGGCCTCAGGATTAGTTATGGCGATTTTTGCTATTACAAAATTCTCTTCTGGTGCATGGGTAACAGTTTTTTTAATACCGGCCATGGTTTGGATTTTCTTCCGCATTCATAGTCATTATAAACGTGTTGGAAAATTTCTTACGCTTCCATGGAAAAAGATTTCCGTTACATCTTATCCACACATGAAAACGATCATACTCGTTGATGATGTTAACACTGGAACGCTAAGAATGATTCGATTTGCGAAAACACTTGGTCATCCATGGATTGCCCTACATGTAAATTTTGATCACGCTCGAGCTGAAGAAGTGCAGAAGAAATGGAATGAGATAATTGGGGAGAGTGAACTCGTATTTCTATATTCACCATATCGTTTACTTCTTGAGCCTGTTACTGAATTCCTTCGCAAGTTAAAAGTTGAGATGCCTCATGGAGTTGTTCATATCATTACAGGGCAGCTTGTTGTTCCCGGAAATTTTGGACATCTACTGCACTCTAAAAATGCCCGAGGTCTCTATGATGAGCTACAAAAAATAGAAAGCGTTATCGTGACAGCGGTTCCTTATCATTTGGAAAAAAGAGAAAAAAAAGCTAAGTAGCTACATTAATTTAAGGCCATGAGGATCAACCTCATGGCCTTCTAGCTTCAACAGAAAAATTTTCATTTCCATCCCACCAGCAAAACCGGTCAACTTTCCCGTCGACCCGATCACTCTGTGACAAGGAATAATTACCGGAATCGGATTCTTTCCATTCGCCCCACCAACTGCTCTTTGAGCATTCGGCGATTTTAAATACACCGCTTGTTTCCCGTAACTCCAGACTTCGCCATAAGGAATTTTTAAAAGTGCATCCCAGACTTTATTCTGAAACTCTGTTCCTTCAGGACTAAGAGGAAGATCAAAATTTTTTCTCTTCCCGGAAAAATATTCATTCAATTGTTTTGAAGCAAGCGCGAGAATTTTGTGTGAGTCATTTTTCACTGCACCGGCCATCTTAGGCTTCTCTTCATCTTTAACGTATAAAGCAATAAGAGCACCTTCAGAGGCGACGAGTGTGATTATTCCTATAGGAGAGGTCATAGTTTTGTAGTGAATCATGAAATGATCCTAACACTAACTGAGATTCAGAGAAAAGAGAGAAAAGTATTTTCGCGTATTCCTGAAATTAAATAAAATCGTAGACGCATTTTGTTTAATGCGATACCTATTACAGTGCTTTTTTTAATTCTACGGAGGAATAAGATGTTTAAAAAAATCCTGGTTGTGCTTGCTATGGCAGCATTCGCAACTTCAGCTTCAGCTTATGACATGACAAATAAATTTGGACTTGGAATCAGCGGTGGATATGCAATTCCGGTTTTTGGAAATGCATTCAACAGAGCTGCAGATGGTGACTTCGGATATGGAGTCCACGGCCGTTACCACTTCAATCAATCATTCAACCTTGAAATTGGTGTTTCCAGAACTGAATTTGATAAAACAAATTTAGCATTCGACAACCTGAACGTTCTTGGTGTTTTCAGAGTTGCAGGAGCTGCTGATTTTTCTCCAATCGTGGGCCTTGGAGTTGGATTAACAAAAATTAAAAACTACTTTCCAAAAAGCGCAAAACTAACCGGCCTTGTTCGTTTAGGAGCTGAATACGGTGTCTCACAATGGTTTTCAGTTGGATTATTTGCTGACTACCAATATGTTTCAAAATTTATGGGCGATATGCCTGGTGGAAGAGCTCATGTAATCGCACCAACTCTGGCACTTACTTGGTACTTCGGTGGAGACAACTCTCGTCCATCTCGTAAAGAAGAAGTTAAAGAAGCTCCAAAATCTACATTCGTTGATGAAAGCAATCTTGATTCAGACGGAGATGGAATAAAAGATAACGAAGATAAATGTCCAAGCACACCAGCAGGTGTAAAAGTTAACTCTATCGGATGTGCAGTTGATGAAAAAGCTTCAATGCAAATCAACGTAGAATTCGCAAGCGGTAAAGCTGCTCTTGCACCTAAGTACAATGCTCACATGAAAGAAGTCGCAGCGTTCTTACAAAAATACCCTGAAGTAAATGCAACGATCGAAGGATACACAGACAACACTGGTTCAGCGGCGAAAAACACAGCACTATCAGAGCAGAGAGCGAACGCTGTTATGAATGCACTAGTGAAAGAAGGGGTTGCAAAATCTCGTTTAACAGCTAAAGGATACGGACCGAAAGATCCTTTACAAGATAACAGCACACCGGAAGGAAGACAGGCCAACAGAAGAGTTGTAGCCGTTTTAACTTCAAAGTAATTATAAATAAGAAGGGCCCAGAATTGGGCCCTTTTTGTTATCTAAGAAATCTTTTTGTACTCTTCTTTTAAATTCGTCGTCAGCTGCGTTGTCGCAAGTTCTAAAAGCAAATCAAATAATTTTTCCATTTTTACATCGAGCTCATTTGCTAGTTCCGGAAGTTTTTTCAGCGGTGGAGATGAAACTCCTCTTTCCCAGTCAGAAATAAACTGCGGGCTTGAGTACCCTAATGCTGCTGCAAGTTCTGCCTGAGAGTAATTTTTCTCAAGGCGGTTTTCTTTAATAAACGATCCCAGAGTTTCTCTGATCTTTTTTGAATCGCGTTTTGATTTTACTTTTTTGGCCATGTTAGATTCTTCCTAAGTATTTAGCAGCGAGAGGCCGCGCTGGTACAGATTGCACCCATCATTTTTCCATTGCTCTTAAGCGGTGAAAGATATTTTAACTCAATCGTTTGTTTGAGTGTTTCTTCGCTGCCCACTTCATAGAATACGTGTGTCGGAACATTCCACGCAGAAGTTGAGTTTAATCTTCCGGCAAAAATTTTCACGGCCATCCTCATCATGCGAAGTGTGGGAATCCAGTCTCGTTTATAAAGCTTGTGCCAGGGACCACATAATAATTCGTCAATCGTAAATGAAGTATAGTTAAAAAATTCCAGATTCCTGAAGATCTGAGTATGGTCATCGAGATAAACTTCCACTACGTCAGTCTCAAGCATTTTATCAAAAATATCTGCTTCAGGAGTCGCTTTAATTTTTCTTAAAATTCTCCACAAAAGTCGTGCCGAATTTCTTGGATTTTCTCCGGATGCAATACACTCTTTTAAGATTTCAATATTGGCATCAAGAAATAATATCGCGCGCTTTTTTTGCGGGAGTGCGCACTTTTCAAAATGTAATACCTTCCAGTCTCTGTGGGGTTTCACTTTATAGCCAAATTGATTGATAATTTCACAATACTCGTGTGCCAATCGCTTAAATTCGATCAGCTCGCAACGGGAATTGTCGATTGATGATATTGATAGTGTATTCATGCAAATAATCCTAGCAAGTCTAACGCTGGCGTGCAAATATTTATCTATGATCACGATAGTAATTGTTTGTGTATGCCTTTTCCTGAATGCAGTTCTCTCATGTGCAGAAATGGCCTTTGTGACCATTGATGACAGGTCATTGCGCAAAAAAGTTTTAACTGGTGATAAGAACGCTGATTACATCGAACAGATGGGAAAATCGCCGGAGAGAATTCTCTCAGTTGTACAAATCGGTATTACACTTGTGGGGGCCATCTCTGCTGCCGTCTCTGGTGCTGGTGCAGAAGAAATGCTCGCTCCGAAATTGATGGAAATCTTTACGATAAGTTCTTCTTTTGCCGAAACACTTTCCATTATTATTATCGTTGCGCCTTTAACTATTTTATCCGTCATCATTGGTGAGCTCGTTCCAAAATCTTTAGCGATCAGATTTTCAATGCCCATCATGCTTGCACTTGCTCCGGCCTTAAAAGTAGCTGAAAAAGTTCTTGGCCCCTTAGTTACACCGATGGAAAAAGTAACGGACCTAATATTGAAAGTTATTTTGAAATCAAAACCAAAAGCAGAAGTCAGTGTAGAAGGTGAAGAACTTTCACTAAAAGGTCTTCGCCACGAATACAAACAATATTTTCACAACCTGATGGATCTCGATTCAAAAAATATCGGGATGATTATGGTGCCGTGGGAAAAAGTAGACCGCTTGAGTTCAACAGCTGAAGCACAGGAAGTATCTGCACTTATTTTAAGTACGAGAAGAACGAGAATTCCCGTTGTGGATTCAAACGAAGTTTACGGCTACCTTCACTCGAAAGAATTTCTAAATCTTTCCCAAAGTGGCGTGGGTGAAAACTGGCTTAGTTTTGTCAGACCGATTCAGGCCTTGAGTCTTGATACAAAAGTTTTATTAGCTCTAAAAACAATGCAGAAGAAAAAAGCGCATTTCATGGTTGTTGGAAGTCTGGAAGAGCCACAGGGAATAGTCACACTCGAAGACATTCTTGAAGAGGTCTTCGGTGACTTTATTGATGAAGATGAAGACGGTAAAGTTAAATTATTCTTACGTAGAAATAATATTTTTAAATAACGACTAGTTCGTTTCAGCTACTTTTCCGTAAACTATTTTATTATCTTTAGAAATACAAATGTTTTCAAGCAAAGAAAGTTTACGATTTAATTGATTAACTAATACTTTAAATTGAGAGTTGTTTTCGTCAATTGTAGCTTTACCTTCAACTACCGGACGATTTAATCCCATAACGATATTCATGATAACGTTTACTTTCGCTTCACGATTATCGAAGTCTACTTCTAAATTTTCGATCGCTATTCCGTATACCGATTTTGCGTAGACAACAGTTTCATTGTTTTGTTTTGCTTTTGAAGTTTCGCTTACTACGCGAAACAGGTTACATTTTTTTTCAGCATCGTAGCTCTTTACTACTGAAGAAAAAGCAGTTGATGAAAGAGTAAAAAGTCCCATCACTAGAAGAGTTTTCATACTTAACCTTTTGGTGCAAATGTTTGTGTTACGCCAACAGAATAGCATCATGATAAAAATTGAGGAGTGGGATTGTAATAGTTACTATGACCGTCAAAAGTTTTGACAGTCTTTATTCGTCCTTGGGAAGACCGTTTTCCTGGACGCCGTTTTTCGCCAGCTTATAGTGGTAAATAGTTACGAATAAGACCGCTCCTATAAAGGATGCAATCAGGCCCTTGAGTTCGCCGAAGATGTAGAGCTTAGTGAATGAACCTATATAGCCAAAAATCACAGAGCCTATTAGGCCAAGCAACATAGCGATGAAAAGATCACCCTGCTTAAGTTGAGGTGAAAAGTATTTTCCGATAGCTCCTGTTATGAAGCCTATCATTAGAATCCAGAACATAATTGTGACTGTGCTCATCTGGCCTCCATGGTCTCTTTAAAACCGTATCATATAGAATAGATTTAGTTCCTCTTTTTGTTTAAAATTTTATGATGAAAACGTTTAAAGAATTCTGGCCCTACTATTTAAATGAGCATTCTAATCAGACTAACCGCAGGCTGCATTTTGTCGGAACTTTTATCGTTCATTTAATTGTGATTTTTATTATTGTGACGGCGCGCTGGAAGATGTTATGGATCGTTCCACTGGTTGGCTATACCTTCGCATGGGTCGGTCATTTTATCGTTGAACAGAATCGACCTGCGACTTTCAAGCATCCAGTCTGGAGTTTGATGGGGGACTTCAAAATGTTTTATATGATGTTATTTCGAAAAAAACCAAACTAGATTAAAATCCGTCGCCATCCCAATAACTTTTTGCCAGCCAGGTAACGACATCTGCATCTTTCGCATCAATCTGTCCTTCCTGAACTTTTTTTGCAACAGTTTCATAAATTGGTCCTTCTCCAATACCAATTTTAGCTCCGATTTTATTATTGTGGATATCCATTAAGTCCATCGGAGAGTTATGATCGCGCTCACATAAAAAACTCACCAGCTCAACGGCCTTGGGCGAAATATATCTCGCGGTCAACGCTGAGGAGTAGGTGTGCCTGAAAGCGTCCTGCGGGCCATTGCCCCTGCCGGGAAGATCAGTTGCCATAGCAATTCTGTACAAGACAAATACAGCACCCATAGGAAGGATGTTGATCACCATGATGATAATTAATAAATTTTTTTTCCATCTGGAAATCATATTTTATCCGGAAAAAAAGACCGCACTTGTAAGGTATATGGCCTTATTTTATCATAGAGACTCACCAATCATCGAAGAATTTGTGGAGTTCCCGTGAAAAAAAAGCAAGCTTTGAACTTTAAACACCATTATCACGAAGAACACCCAAAACATTTAGAGAATTTCAAAACAAGAAAGATTGAAGTCCACAATCATAAAACAAATTTATGGAATGCTTTTTCTGATTCCGGCCTTTCAGATATTCTCGATCAGGACTGCTCGATTTATCCCAGAGTTCTTCCGGGTTCTTATTTGCCGGTGATTAATAAGACTGCAAAAGATATCACTGAAATGATTTTAAAACTCATCTCACTTCCGCAGGCAGAAGTGGCAGCTATTTTTCCAACAGGTCCTGTACGTGATTTTTTATTGAAAGAATTAAATGTTATTAAAAACAGACCTGACAGGCTGGTGGGAAGCTTACGATTTGATATGGCCATCGTAGGAGAGCCGACTGTAAATAATCCTCCAAAACTTTTAGAGATCAATGAAATTGGCTTTGATGGCCTTGCAAGAATGCCTTTCATTCACGATACTCTTTATTCTTTAATGCCTGACCTGAAGAAAAAATATTTTTCACTTGATACATCAACGGCAGAAATAAAAAATATGAAGCGACTGGGAAAAAGTCTCGCACGTTTTCAGACTGATTGTTACAACTGGGATGAAGAGTGTCTTTTAAGACGTGCAAAAGAAAAAAAGTACGACCTGCGCCTGATTACTCCTGCAAATTACAAACTGAATGTAGATACCAGCGACTATCCATTTTTACGTGAAGAAAAAATCACGATTAAAGACGGGATGATTAAAGTAGGGAAGGACTGGTATCCGGAAAGTTATATGGTGAGCTTCGCTCTGACCATTCAGGATTATATTGAATCAAAAGATTTTTATTCAAAACTGGTTCGCGAGCAGGTTCCTCATTACGGTCCATTTATTACTGGACTATTCGCTTCAAAAAGTATTCTCGCTATTCTTGCTGATCCATCGCTCAGAAAAAAAATGCTGGGCTCATCTGCAAGATTACAAAACTCAATCCTTCCTGCAAATATGTTAAGCGAAGTGAGAGGAGAGGCCTTATTGAACCCGGATAAGTATGTCATCAAGTACGTCGATGGTTTCGGAGGTGAACACGTATTCATGGATGATGAGTTAGTGAAAACTATAAAAAAAATCCCGCCAAAAAAACTGCATGAGTGGGTTATTCAAAAAAGGGTTAATCTTAATACAATTGGAATCGATGGATTTCTAAGTCATCCAAAAAGAGCGATCTCTGATCTTGGAGTTTTCGTTCAATACGACTGGAGCAACGGTAAGTTTAATCACTTCGAAGTCGGAGGATTTTTATCACGTGCAACCAATACAAGTCTCAAGGTAAACATAAGCTCAGGCGGCTCTCAGGTCGGTGTTATGTTCAATAAAAAAACATAAACGTTTAAACTGTACTTCTTTGCCGTGTTTGTTCAAAAGTATAGAAGTTGTTTAGAATGAAGCATGCACAATCGTAACCCAGCTTTGGATCTGCTAAGATCTCTGGCGATATTATCAGTACTTCTTTTGCACTCCCGCGAGCTGCTTCAGGATGCTCCTTACTCACTGATGTATATTTTTTCTTACGGCTGGATCGGGGTAGATCTATTTTTTGTATTGTCTGGTTTTCTAATCGGGCTGCAGTCATTCAAGGACAATTCAAAATCACCTGTGCTGACTTTTATTATTAAAAGAACTTTCAGAACACTGCCTTTGTATTACACGGTTCTTCTGTTTTATGTTCTCGTGAAACCAGCCCTGGGTTTTCCATTTAATGAATCACCTTTGCCTTTTGTATTTTTCATCCAGAATTTTTTCTCCCTGAAAGATTTTGTGCAAAGCTGGTCATTGTGTATTGAAGAGCAGTTTTACTTTTTATTCCCCCTGGTCTTTTTTAATTTCAAACTTAAAAAAATAAATCCATTGATCTGGCTTCTGCCGGGACTATTTTCTGTTTTTTATCGTTTTTATCTCTACAGATCAGGAGCAGATGCGGCCACTTTGCCAGGTGTTGCCTACAATTATCAGTTCATCACACTTACTCATCTCGATGGATTGAGCTGGGGTGTATTCCTCGCAAGCACATATGACCGCTGGTCTGCTTTCAAAAGTAAAAAATTTTTTGGACTGACCGGAATTATTCTTTTCTTTTTGACTTTAACTTATATCAAACCAACTAACTTTAATTCACCAGTAGTACTGAGCTTCCAATTGCTCGCTATTTCTTTCTCTTTGATCCTGGTGGGCGTTTACGACTGGAAAAGGATCATTTTTCAGAAAGGATTCGAGCACATTGCACTTTATTCGTACGGGCTTTATCTCTGGAACAATCTTGTCGCCAGAGTTCTCGGAAAAATATTTCCTCACATGAATAATGTTTCAAAGTTTTTTCTATTTATAGTAACGAGTTTTGCCGTGAGTATTGCGACTTATTACATAATTGAGCGTCCTTTCATGAAATTAAGATCGCAGGTCTTGAAAAAAATCAGTTAATGGGGCTTTTTAGTTTCTAAAATGCGGATCATTATCAATTTTTTTAAAATTAAATTTCTTCAATCATTCAGTAATTACAATTAATTAATTTATTTGAGTATTTATCTCGGCCGCTAATTGAATTGGTTTTTAATTTGCATTGATAATATTGACCGCATTAATTTGCGAAATAAAAATGTTTAAACAAGGAGTTTTTATGCTTTGGACATTGTTAGTTGGATTGGTCGTTGGTGCTGTGGCTAAATTAATTATGCCAGGCAAAGATGGAGGAGGAATTATTCTTACTATGCTTCTTGGGGTTATCGGGGCGATGTTCGCTCACTATGTTGGAATTGGGTTCGGTTGGTACGCCGACAATGAAGCAGCCGGATTTTTTGCTTCCGTTATAGGTGCAGTGATCATTCTTGCCATTTACAGAGCTGTTACTGGAAGAAATTCCAGACTCACTCATTAAAAATAAAAAAGGGCCTCAATTAATCGAGGCCCTTAGTTTTATTAATTGCTGTACAATATTCTGATTTTTTCTTTTAGTTCTGCTGGAGCAATCTGCTCAAGACGTCTTAGTTTTGGCTCATAAAATCTTCCAAAATTCGTTTCAATATTGATGGTAGCATTTGACTGAATCACCTGAAGATATTTTGCTTCTTCATTTTTTGTCATCACTTCAACTCGTCCAACCAAAACTCGCTTTAATTCATTCGGTGCAGGTTTAACATTCAGAGGAAGAATTGATTCTGTATCTTCTGATGGGACGATATAGAGTACTCTGATCCCTGGAGTATTGAAGTAACTTCTCTGCCAGGTGTTAACCATGGCCACAGCTTCATCGGTATAAAGACCATTTTTAACAAGTGAATCTATAATCACAGCTTTTGTTTTCTGGATGTAAAGATTGAAATCCAGACCGTTAACCAAACTTGGAACTGCTACCTGAGTTTTAGAAGTCAGGTTATTTACGACTGCAATATTTCCAGTCTTACCATTCGAGTTAAGGACAATCGCCATACTGATTGGAGATTGAGAAACATTTTCCAGAGTTAAAACATCTTTAAGATCTGAACTTACTTTTAACGGTGAAGGAAAGTTACCAATCCCTCTATAGAAAATAAATTTTTCTTTATCACCATTATCTGTACGAACTGCATTCGCATTCGGAACTTGTCTTGCTGGACTCCAGATACTTTGAGAATTTACCAGTGGAAGGTTCGACTCATTCGCAGCAAGTAAAGTTACATCAAAAATAAAATGACTGTCTTTCAGTTCACGAGCTTCAGCAAGTTTCGGATAAGAGTAACTTGATTGCGGATAATACTGAGTAATAATCCCTTGAGGGAAGTTAATTTCAACATTAACTTTTTTACCCTGATCTCCATAAAAATAAATAACCGGCGTTTCCATTTTCTGAGTTACACCTGCTGAGATCGGAGCTTCAGGGAAAAATTCCGAGTGAGTTGCAAACAGACTCATTAAAGTTTCACAACCAACTTTACTGTGCGGGTGACATGGAGCTGGTTGTGGTGGACGTGGACGTGGAGTTGGTGGTTGTGGCTGAGGTGTTGGTGCATCTTTTTTCAATCCATACACAAATGCAGGAAGTGCTTCATCTTCGTGATGCATTCCTTCGATTAATTCTCCATTCGATCCCATAAAGCTCGTAAAAGTTCCCCATTCGTGAACTGTCAGATTTGCGGCCTGCGCCTGGGAAATCAGACCCAAAATTATAGCTAAGATACTAAAAGTGCGTTTCATAAATCCTTCTCCTTTCTTTCGTTATCAGCAAAATAGATTTAATTAGATGTTGTGAAAACTGCAAAGTTGGCATACGTTATGTGCAAAAAATGCAACCTTGGAAAGATCATGAAGTTTGAATTATCCAGTACAGAATGCGAAATCGTTTATCAGTTCGAAAGAAACCAGACATTAGAAGACCTGGCCGTTCGATTAGGAAAAGATATCTCGGTTGTATCAAGAAACATTAAGGGCATTGCAGAAAAAAGTGACGTCTTTGAAAAGAGAAACGGCAGATGGATGCTGACAGAAAAAGGGTTCGCATTAAACAAGTGGACTGAAGAAAGCATCTATTCTCAACGACTGGTTTTACAGCAACAAAAAAGTGTTACGATTGCTTCAACGAGAGAATTCGCATCCAGAATCCTCATGCCAAAAATAAATAATCTCACAGGTGATAATGAAACCACGGTTTCTATCGTGAGTTCTGACAATGGAATAGAAAGACTTTTGCTTTCCGGCCAGGCCGATTTTGGTTTTGACTGCGGAAGACCGACTGATCCACTGATCGCATTTAAAACTGTTGCTAGAGAATCATTTGCACTTGTTGCCTCAAAAGATTACATCAAAAAAAATAAGATCAAACAGAAGTCGGATTTAAACGATGCTGAGTATCTGCACTTCACGCGCTCATCACTTTTTATTTTAGGAAATGATGACGGATCAAAAAGAACTTTTGGAACATTCAGTGACATCTCAACATTAAGAGAGGCCTGCAAATTAGGCCACGGCTGGACCATTCTTCCTTATTACACCGTAGTGAGTGAACTGAAAGAAGGAACATTAAAAATCATCCCGGGGCACAAGAGCAATCACATGCTTTTTGGAGTCTGGTGGGTGAGAGAAAGAAAATCCATTTCTCCTTGGGTAGATAAAGCACTTCTGTGGCTGGCCGATCAGGAGAAAAGCCTGTTTTATGAGGAATAATCAGTCGTTTACCCCATAGTATATTTTTCATCCCCATTGAAATAAGGCCACTTTTCAGCTAAAAATTGTTTTTATTTAAGAGAAGGGTTCAATTCATGAAAAGTTTATTTTCGCTCGCACTTATTTTTTCATTTACTCTTGCTCACGCTGAAGTGAAGCCTGCTGATAAACCAAAAGTTCTTCTTCAGGAAATCAAACTTCTCAACGACAACAAACGCATTATCGTTCCGGTAAAAATCGAAGCAAAAATCCAGTCACTGGTTAGTGCAGATATCGAAGGTCACGTTACAAAAATCCTGAAAGAACTTGGATCAACTGTAAAGGCCGGCGAAGTGATCATGTATTTAGAAAACAAAGATCCAAGTTATACCTATGCAGCTGTGCCGGTGAGATCACCAATTGCTGGTGTATTGAGCCAGATGCACACAACTCAAATGACTAAAGTAAACCGTGGAGACAAACTCTTTACAGTTATCAATCCAAAGTCTTTAAAATTATCTGCAGAATTTCCAAGCAATGACGTGATGACAGTTCACTCGGGCCTCGTTGGAAATTTTAAAATGGATTCTAAATCTGATTTAACTCTTCCAATTAAAATTATCGGTATCAGTCCTCTTGTTGATTCACGCACAGGAACTGCGTCTGCAGAATTCGAATTCACTGATTTGAAAAAAACACTTCCACCAATCGGAAGCATTGGTCAGGCCACTTTTGAAATCAACCAGGGCTCAATCATTATGATCCCAGAAGCTTCGTTAGTATTTCAGGACGGGAAAGCAATGGTGAGAGTGTTGAAAGGCAAAAATCAGTTCAGCAAAAAACTTATTGTTCTTGGTGAGCAAAGAGATAACAATTTTGTCGTTAAGTCGGGAATTGCAAAAGGTGAGCAGATTATTGTTCGTTCAAGCCGTCCTTTAAAAGAAGGCGAGATGTTCGACGTTGATGCTCCAGCTGCAGCGAAAATTCAATAATGGGCAATCTTTATTCGAAGCCCTTACGCGTTTATATTATCCTGGGCGCACTTGCAGTCTGGGGGATCATCAGCGGATTACAGCTTCCCATTTCATTATTTCCCAATAGCAGCCAGATTACTGTTTCAGTAAGCATTCCTACCGGCTCATTATCATCACAACAATTTTTTGAAGCTTACGGAAACGATCTCGAATCAAACCTGCAGGGAATGAAAGTCGAATCAGTCGCCGTAAAAGAACTTCACGCCGAATACAGAAACCAGACAACTAATTACAGAATCACTTTTGAATGGGGTGCCGATCCTGAAAAAGCGATTAGCGACGTTCAGAATTTAGTGAACGCACGCATGGCCTCCGCCAGTGAAGATATCCGTCGCGGTATCCAGGTTTATTCGTGGAGTGAAAACCGCGGATTTTTCGCCATCAGTTTTTATAGTCCGATGAGATCTCTCGATGATCTTTATCAGACACTTGAACCGATGATCACTCCGCTAAAATCAAAAGTAGAAGACGCCGGTGATTTTGGTTTATGGAATCCCAACAGAAAAGAAGTCACTGTAAGTTTGATTCCGGAAAAATTAGCTCAGTATGAAATCACGACGGTGCAGATTCAATCTGCAATCGAGCAGTCCGTTGTCGGTCTGACTGGCGGGACTTTAAAACTTGGCGAAAAAGATTATCTGATCAATTTGCCAAAAAATACTCCGAACTTTGAAATGCTTTCTCAGATCAGAATCTCTGGAAAAGGGAAGCCCGCCATCTTTTTAAAAGATGTTGCTAAAATCACTCTTGGAGTTTCAAAAAACAGCCGCCAGAAATTTAAAACCAGCGGTGTTGAAAGTTTAATTCTTTTTGCCAGTCCTAAAGAAGGCGGGAACATTAAGCAGATGTCTGACCAGATCATGGCGCAGCTGGAAATTTTAAAAAAGCAGTGGCCGGCCGATGTTGAGTTCAGAATTCTCGTTAACCCTGCAGAGTTCATTAACAGAAGTGTTATGAGTGTTGTCCATGAAGTTTTTCTGGCCGCGTTTCTTGCGGTTATCGTGCTTTTTATTTTTCTTGGAAGTTTTAAAAACGTTATTACAGCAGCTATTGAAATCCCATTAAGTCTTTTGATGGCGTTCATTCTTATGCGTTTAGCGGGAATGAACTTGAATTTAATTTCACTCGGCGGTCTAGCCCTCTCTGCAGGTATGAACGTCGATGCCTCAGTCGTAGTTCTGGAAAACATTGTACGTCACTTCGAGCACCAGGTTGAGAAGCTGACTTACCAGGATAAAGTTAAAATTGTTATCACTGCCGTCAATGAAGTACGATTACCAATTATCGCTTCAACTCTTGCTTCACTAGTGGTCTTTTTCCCTCTGATTTTTACACAAGGTCTGACACATTCATTGTTAGGGGATTTAGCGAAGGCCGTAATTTTCTCACACGGACTTTCTGCTGTCGTGGCCCTTATACTTGTTCCAACAATTCGTTTACAGCTTTTATCAATGGGCCAGAACCTTGAATCAAAGTCTCCAGTAGAAAAGCCTCTGATGAAACTGGAAAATTTCTACCGCAGAACTCTTGAAGGATTTTTAACAAATAAAAAATGGCAAATGGGAGTGTTCGGAGGAGTTATCCTCATTCTTCCTCTTCTGGTTTTTTTAGTGCTTCCACATCTTAATAAAGAAGTTATCGGCAAGCCGGACAGTGACTGGATGATTGTCGGTGTTTCATCACCTTCGTTTTCTGAAATGAAGCAAATGGAATCTGAACTGGAAAGCCTGGAAGAAAGTCTGAATAAAAATTTCGGCGACGAAATGCTTTATACGTTTACACAAATCCAGGGCTCACATGACGGAAACATCATGGTGAGAATCAAGCACAAAGAAAAAATCAAAGAGATGGTGGAAAAAGCTGAAGAGCTTTATAAAAATACTCCGACTAAATTCTACTGGGCAGAATCATGGAACCCTTCAGAATTATCTATTCCTGATCCTCCTCAATACCGCCTTGAGATCACAGGTGGTGATCCGGTAAAAAGACTTGAGGCCGCTCAGGATATTCAGGCACAGCTTCTGGAGAATGGAATTTTTGATAAGGTCCGTGTAACTCCGACAGCAGATAAAGAAAAAGAAATCCGCGTTCAGCAGTTTGTTGAATCGGGATCTGCATCTGAAGTTTTATCGAAGTATGAATTGTCTCATTACATGCGTGTTGTGACTGATGGTGTGTATGCTGAAAAAATATTTTTAAAGCAACAGGAAATGCCGATTTACCTTCGTGTAAACAGCGGCGATGTGACTTCGGTTGACCAGCTGAAAGCATTTCCAATCGGCTTTGAAGGAAGATTAATTCCTCTTGGAGCTCTTGCCAATATTACACTCGAAGACAGAGCGCCAAGAATTTATAGAGAAGACCAGAAAGCGCTTATTGTTCTGACAGGAACTCTGAATAAGAACCAGCTGGATAAAGCAAAAGAGCGCAAGCTTCAGGCAGAAGATCTTCTTAAAAAATATAAAGCAAAAAGAGACCAGAACAATCCTGATCTTCCGACTCTCGCAGAAGTTCAGCCTGACAAAGAACTTCAGACGTCGCTTGATCAATTGAAATGGGCCGTAGGAATTTCTATTGCTCTGGTATTTTTAACGATGGTTATCCAGCTGGGTGACTTCGTTCATTCACTTCTGGTTCTGGTTGCGATTCCATTGGGATTCATCGGTGTTCTTATTTCATTATTTATTTTCAAGAGCACACTTTCATTAAACTCGGGACTCGGAACGATTCTCTTAAACGGAATTGCCGTTGCCAACAGTATTATCCTCGTCGACTTCATTAAAAAACTCCACGATGAAGGAAAGGATGCAAAGACTGCAACTATTGAAGCCTCCCTCGCGCGTATTCGTCCGATCCTCATGACTTCAATGACAACAGTCCTGGGAATGCTTCCGATTGCACTTGGCTTTGGCGAAGGTGGAAAAATTCTTCAGCCATTGGGAATCGCAGTCTGCGGAGGACTTTGGGTTTCGATGCTTTTAACTTTGTATATTGTTCCAGCTCTGCAGTATCTTTACCTGCACAGTAAGGAGAAAAAAGTATGATGATTTTACTTCTTGGATTAATTACTGCTGCCCATGCTGACGTTTCTCCATTTTTTGGTGACCTGGACAATTTTAAAAATAAAAATTTGAATCTTCAGACTGAAGAGCAGAATTTAAAAGCAAGTAATGACTTTTTATTATCTAAAAGACTTTTCTGGACACCGAAGTTAAATTTTTCACTCGATAAAAACCGCACTCGTATCAACAACTCTGATGTGACTGACTATGACAGCATCACAGGTGACCTGACGTTGAATCTTTTTAAGGGCGGCTCTGACTGGAACAAGATGAAAGGGGCGAAGGCGCAGAACAACGCTCAGGAGCTCCAGGTATTGAATGAGAATTTAAGAGTTGAAGTGAAAGCTTCAGATCTTATTTTTAAATCACTTTATATTACCGAGACTCAAAGAATAGAAGAGCAGCTTTTAAAATTAAAAGAAGAGTCTTATAAAATTGTGAAGGACCGTTACAGTCAGGGAAAAATCCCTCTGCAGGAAGTGACAAAATCTGAAGTCGATCTGGTTCAGCAGAAAAATAAATTGAGAACGGCAGTTTTAGAATTGAGTGAAAACAGATCTCAGATTTCTTCACTCTTCATCAATGTCATTCAAACCAAGTCATGGCCTTTTAATGAAAAGACCATGCCGAAACTAACTGAAACATCAAAGCTTCCGGCGATAGAACAAAAATTCTGGATCAGTCAGTCGCGTGAGCAGACCTGGAGAGCGACAAAGGGACTTCACTGGCCGTCACTGGATCTGCATCTGCAATATCAGGAGTCACCGATTAAAGAGCGCACGAGTAAGCAGCTTGTTGGCGTAGTTTCACTTTCATTTCCTATCTGGAACCAGTATGAAACGTCGGCCTCTGTTTCTTCTGCTTATGCGGATTATATCGGCTCATTGAACGACTATAAAGATACAGACCAGACTCTTCAGCAGCGCACTTTATTCCTGAAGGAAAAAATTGAAACGGCCCGTTTGAATCTTTATGAATCAAAACGCAACCTGGACCTGTCTAAAAAACTCTATGAAGATATCCTGAAAAGCTTTCGCCTGGGGCGCATTTCAACTAACGACCTGATTATTGAACAAAACCGTCTGCTGGAAAGTGAAAACAACCTGGCCTTGAGTCAGCTTACGTTTCATCAAGGGATCATCGAGGCCTGTACTCTTTCGGGAATCAAGACGTCTGACTGCCTCCAGTGAAGTTTTTACAGGCCCTTTACTTGAACAATAGTGAAGTGATAAAACGCGACGGTTGTCTAAATAATCATTGGAGATATATATGAAAAAGATCGTATGCGCTGCACTTTTTTTAGTTTCTTTCAGTTCGTTTGCAGAAGTTAAACTTAGTTCTTACACTGAGAAAAAAGAATTCGAACAATACCTGATCAACACTGATAAACCTGCAACAATCACTGTTAAAGTTGATGTTGAAGACAGAAAAGTTGACTGCCACGGACTGAGTGAACGTTACTCAAAAAGTACACTTGTTACAGGTGAAATCATCGTTACAAAACAAATGTTAGCTCACACTATGAATATGTGTCTGCCTGGTACTGACCGTGTTGAAACTTCTGGAATCAGCTTCAATGTAGTTGTTAAAACTAAATATGGTGGATCAGCTCTAGTATTAGTTCCTTCTGATTCAAAAATTACTATCGAATCTAAATAATTTCTTTCGGCCGTTTTCCTTAAGAGAATGGCCGTCTTTTTCTGACATGATGACTACATTCCACAGTAAACTTTAAGAAGTTCATAGTGACTAACAACCTGTTCTTCAGAGAAGTCAGGGTACTGTTTTTTGATTAAAAGATAACTGATTTCCATCTGTTCACGGTCATTCGGATTATCAGATAAAGACTTTGCGATGACAGATCCATCAAGAAATTTTAAATCTTTCTGTAAAATTACCTTCTTCGAAAGCAGGTCTTCTTTTGAAGATGAATTCACACCATTATCAAAGAAGTTTTTCACGCCACTCGTGCAGACATTATCATCTGATACAGCAGCGGGACCTCTGTCAATAACAGGAGTAGTTGAGCAGGACGCCAGGGTAATTAATGTAAAAATTAAAACCAACTTCATACAAACTTATCGACTCATATTGCACGGAAGTTTACCGAAAAGTTCATCATGGTAAATCTGATCCGATCATTTATAGCGGCCATCCTTTCTACACTTCTGATAAGTCAGTCCATGGCCCAGTCAATTCCAGCAAGTGAGATGACTGCCTCTGATATTGTCACCCTGGAAAAAGATTTCAAAATGCAGGCCGAGTTTACCAAGCTCATGCTGGAAGTCGGGGAGCAGATTGATCGTGAGACTCAAAATGATGTGAACCTGTTTAACAAACCAGAAAAAATAAGCGGGTTGTTGAAGCAAAAAATTCTCATCTATGAAGAATTTTTTGTAAAGTCGCTGGAAATTCCAAAAGAAAAAAAGAATATTTTCAAATTAGCTTTCATGTCGCTTCGCTGGGACAATGTAATCCCTTTGATGAAAAAGAGCAGAGTAGGTATCGAAGTCTTCTTTAAAAAGAAAGGTCCAGGAGTTGCTGCTGCATTTATCATTGGTGATATTGTAAAAATCGGCCTGCCAATGATCTTATCGAACATCGGACTCTCTTTTCTGGCCCCTGTTGTTGGCCTCGCTCCATTCTCATTTTTATTCATGATGATTCCAAGTTATATTGATAAAATTCAGTTGAAGAAAACGCTGACTGAAGTTTTGGGTGGAAAAATTCAATTTGAAGCTTATCAAAAACAACAAGAATCGTTACTAAAGAATATGCATTTGCATGACCCGACAGATTTCATTTTTCCTGTCAGAGAAGATGAAACTGGAGTACAAGCTTTAATTTTACAAAAAGAAACATGGAAGAATATTGTGTATCAAAAATTGGATTTCAATAAAAAAGCATTAAACTTTCAAAGTATCCAAAATTTCCTGACAACAAATTCAATCTCAGATTCTTATATCGACTGGGTTATATCAGAAGAGAAAATGGATAAAGCAGTTAAGACTATAATGATCTCAAGTCATATCTTTGCACTTAAAGATTCTTCAATCGAAGACAAGTTCAAGCTTCAGTTCAGTGAAAGTATGGTTGCTCTAAAAGGCAATGCCAACTGGAAAGAGGCCTGGGCATGGACTAATGAAATGATGAAGGTAAAATCAGTTGATGAAGTTATGGTGAAGATTAACGAAGCACCGGCCTCATTAAATCCGAAAGAAGTCTCAATAATCTGGGAAAATTTCCTGCTTCCAGAGTACACAAAAACCTTCGACCTCAGTTACAGCGAAGGGCGATTGATGAACACTTCATTTCCGGTTTTAAAAGCAAAACTTAACATGTCGGCGAGTGATTCTCTTAACGAGAGAGTTAAGAATGATATGTTTATGTATTTCAAAAAAATTGTTGAAGGGAAGAAGTTTGGTGGATGCCAGAACTCATCAAAACAAATTAACACGTTCCTTTTAGGCAAAACTCTTTAATTGAATAATGACGTAAATTTATGACATTTTAGCATTTCAAGCAAGTGTTCACCGAAGCTGAATACTTTAGTGTACACTTTGTTCACTAAGGTGTTGCAATTGATTTAATAATAAAATATAAATTAATAATGCAAAACGAGAAATACGATTATGTCGTTGAACTAAAGCGACAATTTGAAATTCGTAACCTGAAAAATAAGAATTATTCACTTCGAGCTTATGCTAGAGATCTGGAAATTTTACCATCACGATTATCCGATATCATAAATTACAAAAAAGGCCTATCAGCAGATGCTGCCAGAAAGATTGCAACCAATCTTGGATTTAGTGAAAACGAAATTGAAGTTTTTATTTTAAGTGCCAAAGCGCTTCATGCACGCAGTGATAAAGATAAAAAAGAAGCAGTTACTTCATTAAAGAAAAAATTAAAATCTATGAAAATTGTCCAAAAGATAGATTATGCAGAGTTTGAGCTGGCCAATAATTGGTATCATCTGGCAATTTTAGAATTAATTGAACTTAGAGATTGTGATCACTCCATTGAATGGTTTGCTGAAAAATTAAGTTTGAATAAATCCGTTATAAAATCTGCACTTCTTAGATTACAAAAGATTAATTGGATCACTTTTAAAAATGGCAAATACAAGGCCAGTTATGACCAAAGTGAAACTACCTATGATATATCTTCTCTCTCAATAAAAAAATTCCATGAAGAAATATTAAAAAAAGCAGAACATGCTTTGTACTTTGATCACGTGAATGAAAGAGAGTTCTTGAATATGACTCTTGCTTTTACTCAATCACAAATGACTGAAGCAAAAGAATTTATCAGGCAGTTTCAGAAAGATTTTGCTGATAAGTTTTATACTGAAAATTCAGTTAAAGATTCGGTTTGCCAATTATCCATACAGCTTTTTAGATTAGATTCAGGTTCAAAGGAGAACTAAGTGAAAAGGAATATCGCTTTCATAATTATGCTAATTTCATTTTCATTGCACGCTGGTCCACGTGTCGTAGGCAATGGATTTGTGGCCAATAAAAAAGACCCAACTTTGGATTTAGAAGTAAGATTAAGAAACACTCATAAGAATGAAGATCGTTTTTTACTATTGAATGAAATTGTAAAAAAATATTCTTCAGAGAGTTATGTAATTAATAGTAAAAACGTTATCAATGTAAAAGACAATGCGAACTCATTGTTAATGATGTCTGGCAGTCATAGGAAAAATTCACTTTATGCTGATGCCGTCCATCATGCAAATATCTCACTTGGGCGAGCTGCTTTGTTTGCCGGTGATATCGAGAGTGGAATGAGTTTCCTTGAAGCTTCTACAAAACTTTATGGCCCTGAAAAAATTAAATCACCTGGACCGAATATGACCCTTGCAAAAGAGCTACTGAAACTTGGTCAGAAGAATGCAGTTATGGATTATTTGGATGCCTCTTTGAAATTATGGACCGATAGTTCTTTTAGCAATAAAAAAATTAGCGAATGGAAAAAAATTATTTATGAAGGCAGCATTCCAGATTTTAAAGAAAGTCTTGAGTATTAATTAAAACAGAGGATATTATGAAAATCATTTTTACGCTTTTATTGTTTCTTAGCTTCAATGTATACGCAAACAATTGCTCTGATTTAAATAAGTGCATTGAGCAAGTGAGTAAGTTAACAACCAAAAAATATATTTACGATCCCAAAGAAATTAAAGGCGGAGTCAAAGACACTTCCAATAATCAGTTGAATGCTGAAAACGCTGACACTCTTTTTACTTATATTTTAAGTTTGAATGGCTATGCGAGAGTTCCCACTGCTGAAAAGGATACTTTTTTGATTATTTCTGCCAGAGACATACGTTATCATATGTTTCCAACTCTAAATGTAGATTCAGAAACCCCACCTTCAATAATTCCTAATTATGACTATTATATGATGAGCTTTAAATTCAAACATTTTAATAATGGCCAGTTAAGAGAAGCTGCCAACTCATTACGTCCCTTCATGTCCAGATATGCAAGGGTCATTGAACTAAAGGGAGCAGGATCGATCACTATTCAAGAGAATGCCGCAAATTTAGTTCGAGCATACGGTTTAATCAAAAGCTTTGACCGTGAGTTGTCGAAAGAAGAAATTGAAGCGGCCAAAGTACGTGAAGTTGAATTTAGAGAAGATAAAAAGTCTGAGTGCAAAGAAAATGGCCGTAAGAAAGAAGCTCAAAAAGATGACGAAAAGAAAAAATAGTGAAAAGTTCCAACACACCTTTCAGGGAGAAAAGGCTCTAGAAAGGTGGATTGGAACATAAATTAAATCACATATTTATCAGTATGCCTTCCACCTTATTCAACCTCAATGTTTATTATAGAGATTTTTTAAATCTCTGATTTATAAATGATTCAAATCATGTTTTTCATGAAAAAAACTTTTCGAAACTTTAGTTAACATCAATTTCACCCTTATATGAATTATAAAAAAGTTAAAACGGAAAATTAAACCGAAGAATTTTTTGTAAACATCACCATGAGGAAATTATGAATTGGTTTAATCAATTAGGTTTTAAAAATAAAATTATATTTATCGTGAGTATAGCAATTCTGATTTGCTCAATGATTTCTATCTCAGGATTTTTATATTTTAACAATATTGAGTTACACAATGGAATTATAGAAAAATCACGGGCCATTCATTTGCGTCTTGATGCTGCCACTCATTTCGTTGCTACACAGGATGGCCTGGAGCCGGTAATTGAAAGAATGAAGAAAAAATATTCTAAAGTTGAAGACATGACAAAAGAAGACAAGGAAGTTGTACTGAAGCAGGTGCCGATAGTTGCGGCAATGAAAATTGGTGCAAAAGATGCTGACAAGGACAACTATGAGTTCAGAGTTTTTTCAGATGAACCACGTAATGAAGGAAATAAAGCAAGTCCTGAAGAAAAAGTAGTATTCGAAAAATTTTTGAAAGACGAAAATTTACAGGAGTATATCGACGATAACGCCAGCTCGATTACAGTGTTTAAACCAGTTAGATTAAAAAAAGAAATAGGATGTTTTGCCTGTCACGGTGACCCTAAAACAAGTCCATGGGGTAACGGCAGAGACGTTTTAGGTTATAAAATGGAGAACTGGAATGAGGGGAAACTTCACGGAGTATTTGCAGTAAGAACCTATTTGAAAAAACTTGCCATGGCAAAATCTTCAAACAATAAAATTGCACCTTCAAATATTTTAATTATTGCGATTTTTCTCGGTGGTGTTGTTGCCATCGCTATGGCCTACTTCATGGTTCAAAAACCAATTGATTTTTTAAATCAAATCGTGAAGGGACTAAATCAATCAGGTCAGGAAGTAAGTTCGGCAGCAGTGCAGATTGCTTCTGCGTCGGTGCAATTATCACAGGCCTCTACTGAGCAGGCCGCTTCATTACAGGAAACTTCTACATCGATCGATGAAATAAGTTCTATGATCAGCAATAATACTGACAACGCAGTTAAGTCGACAAAAACTTCCGAGCAAAGTCTGGTGACTGCTGAAAGAGGCAGACTTGTTATTGAACAAATGATCAAGTCTATCGACAACATCAGCTCAAGCAATAACCTCATCATGAATCAGATTGATGAAACCAATAAAGATATTCAGAATATTGTGACAATCATTAATGAGATCGGAACTAAAACCAAGGTCATCAATGATATTGTCTTTCAAACAAAACTACTTTCATTTAACGCTTCAGTTGAAGCCGCAAGAGCTGGCGAGCAAGGGAAGGGGTTTTCAGTAGTCGCAGAAGAGGTCGGGAATCTTGCTTCAATGAGTGGGAATGCTGCACTGGAAATCACTAAAATGCTCGACAGCTCTATTTTAAAAGTTGAGGAAGTTGTAAAAAATTCCAAAGACAAAATTGGAAAACTGGTTTTAAGCGGAAAAGAAAATGTGGCAGCAGGAACTAAAGTGGCCCACGAATGTGAAAGTGTCCTGAATGAAATTGTAAATTCGGTTGCGAGTGTTTCTAAAATGGTTTCAGAAATTACTTCCGCAAGTCAGGAGCAGACTCAGGGAGTTCATGAAATTACCAAGGCCATCGCTCAACTGGATCAGGTGACTCAGCAAAACTCATCGAGTTCATCTGAATCAGCGAATGCGGCCAGCATGCTTTCAGATCAGGCCACTCAGCTTAACTCTCTGGTGCAGTCACTTGTGCAAACGATAAATGGTGAAAGGAAGTAACAGGAGTTGTCGTGCGGGAATCAATCACCAATTTTAAAATTGATTCCTGCACCCGATCCGTCTTTATTATTGCTGTTGTTAACATTAACGCCGGAATTTTTTTTGCTGAAGTCACTTCTGTTTTTTAAATCGTTCAGGCAATTATCATAACCAACCTGGCCCTGGTTATAAACAACACCAGCTTTATCTTTGCAATTCATCGTCGCAACTTCTTTTTTCGATTCAATCACAGCATCAGGCTTTTTCTCATTCGGTTGTTGCTGAAAATTAGAAGCATCAATCTTCCCCAATACTGACATGTCTTTTTTTGTCATTTGTTTTTCAGCTAATGCAATTGATGGAATAACTAGAACAAGTAGAAGAATAATTTTCATAGAGTGATCCCTAAAATAAAAAAGCCTCGAGTAAATCGAGGCTTATTATATATTCATTTAATGTCTTTCAAGATGGCGGGAGCGAAGGGACTCGAACCCTCGGCCTTCTGCGTGACAGGCAGACGTTATAACCAACTTAACTACGCCCCCAACTATCTTAAAGAAGCTAAAATATAAGGATCTAGAGGTTTTCCGTCAAGATAAAATTGCGATTCATCATTAAAAAATGATTTTTTGCGATGCTTAAAGATTGTGCCGCTGTGAGATTGCTCCTAGACTATTAGTACAAAAATAACAGCTTAAGTGCTCTGGGAGTCTCGTGAATATTTTTATAACTGGTGGAACAACTGGAATTGGTTTGGCCGTCGCTAAACTCTATCTTGAAGAAGGTCACCGCGTGGGAATTTGTGCTCGTAATATGAGCAAATTTCCGTCTGAAATTAAGAACAAATACAAGCAGCTCGAATGTTTTGAAGTCGATGTAACAAAAAGGGAAGATCTATATAAAGCAATCCACGATTTTGCTCCCACAGATCTCGATATAGTGTTTGCAAACGCAGGACGATCAGTCGGCGCAAAATCAAAAACTCCGCAGTTTTCTGTCGCTAATGAAATTATCGATATCAATGTTAAAGGTGTGTTGAATACTTTTGATATTGCCCTCGAAATTATGCTTCCAAGAAAAAAAGGTCACCTTGTGGCGACAGCTTCTGTTGCAGGATTCATGGGACTTCCTGGTGCCGGTGCTTATAGTGCTTCTAAAGCGGCAGTGTTGAAACTTTGTGAATCATACTCGCTGGATTTAAAGAGACAGGGGATTCATGTGACTGCGGTTGCTCCTGGATTTGTTGATACTCCGTTAACGCAAAAAAATAATCATAAGATGCCTTTCTTGATGAGTGCAGATAAAGCGGCGAAGTTAATTAAGCGTGCAATTGAAAAGAAAAAAGTTCTTTATGTGTTTCCATTTAGAATGAAAATCGTTGTAACGATTCTCGATAAGATGCCTCGTAGCCTTTATCGTCTGATTATGAACCTTAAAATGTTTAATTATAGTGAGGAGTAAAGCGAAAAAAAGCGCAGCTTTTTTACTGCTTTTGAAAAAATAAAAATGTGAACTACGTATTAGAGTTCGCTTTACGGAGGGGCCGATCATGAAATCAATTTTAATTTTATCTCTAACGATTCTTTCTCTAAATACATTCGCTCAATCAACAAAAGCAGTTCAAGCGGTAGTTCCTGAGAGCGCACAAATTACTAAAAACCATAAAAGAATGAAAAAAGAAGAAGCGGCAAAAAAAGCGGCGGAAGCTCCATGCGATACTAAAGAAGATGTTTTAAAGAAACTTGAAGAAAAGAAAAAAGCTTCTACAGAATCAGGAAAAGGGTTCAGCCTTCAGGGTAAAACTGATACAGGTTGCACGATTAAGTAACAGATGATCCCCACTAGCATTGCACATGGTACACCATACATTGTCAGTACTAGTGCGGGAGATTTCACATAGGCCATCGGGTCTGAGCTATTGAGTCCATTCACTAAAAAATTCGTACCCACTCCAACAACAACACCAGACAGATAAATAAAAACCGGAATGATGAAAATTCTCGGGAACCAATGAACATTTATATATTTTTTATCGCAGTAAAATCCGGCGGCCGCAGGAATCAGCATTCCCGCAAGTATTGGTGCTAGTCCATTATATTTTTCATACTGATTGACTGTGATTGAAAGCATATTTACGAATGAAAATCCGAATATGGCGTAGGCGACAAGTACGACTCCGATGAGACCGATGACTGCAACAAAAAGGAAGTAATTCTTTTTCATTATTCGTCTAACGTATCTTTAGGTTTTGCTTTGATGAATTCAGAAAATTCTTCTGTGTAAGTGATTTTCGTCGTATCAGTAATACGATCGATGTAAAGTTTCCCGAATAAATGATCCAGCTCATGTTGAAACACAGTCGCTAAAAACTCATCAGCAATAATTTGCTTAGGTTCACCGTGCTCATTGATATAATCAACCTGAATATGATTTGGTCTTTCAACAAAACCGCGAAGGCCCGGAACAGATAAACATCCTTCCCAGAATCCCTGCTTGTCTTCAGTGAGGTAAGTAATTTTTGGATTGATGATCACCATCAGCGGAGTTCCATCCAGCTCGCCGTAACGGTCGCTGTCATCGGGAAGTTCGATTAACGTGACTTGTTTTGAAACATTGATTTGAGGTGCAGCGATTCCGATGCCACCTTCAACTTTCATCGTGTCATACATATCGACCAGGAGTTCTATAAACTCCGGAGTTTTTAACTCACTTACGTCAACGAGTTCGGCCACTAATCTCAAGGTCGGATGGCCCATGCGAATTACTTTTCTTGCTGTCATAAATACTCCTGATCCTCACTAAATAATTAGCATAATTTAATGAATAGAGTAAGCTTATACCCCATGGACAAGGAAAAAAACTACATTACACCACAGGGCTATTCACGACTGCAAAGTGAACTCCATCAACTGGTGAGAGTAGAGCGTCCCGAAGTAACCAAAACGGTCGCCTGGGCCGCCTCAAACGGTGATAGATCTGAGAACGCAGACTACATTTATGGCAAGAAGCGACTAAGAGAGATCGACAAACGTACAAGATTCCTGAGCAAACGAATTGACCTCGCTATTGTCGTCGATCCTGCGACTACTAAGTCCGACAAAGTGCTCTTTGGCGCAACTGTCACAGTCTGTGATGAAGACGATGGCGTTGAGAAAACAATTTCCATTGTGGGAGTCGACGAAATTGAGACACAAAAAAACCGCATAAGTTGGCGCTCACCACTAGGAAGTTCTTTAATATCTAAAGTGGTTGGTGATACAATCTCTGTTAAAATACCAGTCGGAACAAAAACATACGAGATTATGAAAATAGTCTATATCGAGATCATTTAGGTTATGAATATAAATTGCGAAATATCTTTAGGGGAATTAGTTGATAAACTTTCAATTCTCAAAATTAAATCGCAGAAGATTACTGATACTGAAAAACTGGCCCACGTAAAAAAAGAAGAAATCAGTTTAGCCGACACCCTTAATTCATTAAAACTCGAAAATATTCAATATCATTTAGACCAGATGATCGACGTGAATATGAAACTATGGAAAATCGAAGACGACATCCGGGATCTTGAGCGCGAAAAAAACTTCGGCGAAGAATTTGTTCGCCTGGCCCGCGCGGTCTACATCACAAACGACGAACGTTTCAAAAGAAAAAATACCATCAACACAACTTATAAATCAGGCCTCGTTGAGGTCAAATCATATCAAGACTATTAAGGACGATTATCATGGCGATCAAAAAAACCAACACGCGAGTGGACACTAAGACAACGAAAAAAGCTCCACCTTTAAAAAAAGCAAAACTGTCGCGCGATCAAAAGTACCAGCTGTATTTATCTTCAGTGCAAAATCCTGAAGCGGACATCCAGTTCATCAACAAAGAATTCAAATCGATCTACGGGAAAGCTCCCTTAGTTCTTCGCGAAGACTTCTGCGGAACAGGAATGATGGCATGCGAGTGGGTACAACAATCAAAAGAACACAAAGCTTTCGGAATCGATTTAGATATGGAACCTCTTGCTTACGGAGTTGTTAATCACTTCAGTGAACTTTCTGAAGAGGAACAAAAGCGCATGAAGTACATCAACGGAAACGTTATGTCGCCATACGATTTTAAATCAGACGTCATTGTTGCTTTCAACTTCTCTTATTACTTATTCAAGAAAAGAAACGATCTTCTAAAATATTTTACTGAAGCAAGAAAAGGTCTTAAAAAAGACGGCGCTTTCTTCATCGATTTATTCGGTGGAACTGAAACAAGACAAGAACTGGTTGAATCAGTGGTTCATAAAAAACACACTTACTACTGGGACTGCAGCAAATACAATCCACTGACATCAGAATGTCTTTATTACATCCATTTCAAAACTGCTGACGGAGTAAAACACGATAAGGTTTTCACTTATGACTGGCGTATGTGGGACGCTCGCGAACTTCTGGACATCCTTGAAGATGCGGGTTTCTCTAAATGTCATATTTACTGGGAAGGCGTAGATAAAGATGGAACAGGTAACGGTGTATTCAAAAAATCACTGAAAGCTGACAACTGTGAATCGTGGGTTACTTATATTATGGCACAGCCGTAAGTCTTATATTAAATGATTTAAGCTTCTAGTTCCTTGAACTCGAACTGCGGATAACGCTTATTGAGTTCAAGGAACCAACGGTCATCCGTTTTATCAAAAACTAAAATAATTTTCTTCTCACTTGAACCAGGCTTTATCAAAGCAAGCTGCTCATCAATATCACCGGCCACCTGAGACTTCGAATGCTCTTTCGTTTTTAAATGCGCTAAGAATATTTTCGATTTGTAATTTTCCGTAAAGAAAATATGGGCGTGTTTTTCGTTGTTGTTTTCCTGACCGTAAAGGTACTGCGAGATCAATCCGTCAAAAAGATAATTGAAATCTTCAAAGCCCTGAAGCTCGCGGTTCAAGTCATCGCGGGTCAACCAGAAAATCCCCAGCACTTCAGGAGTGAACTGATCGAGGATTGAAAGTGTGGGCCTTTGACTTTTATACATTCTTCGAGATCTTATCCAGAACACTGTTAATGAACCCGTGAGAGTCATTAGGACAGTATTTTTTGGCCACGTTAACGTATTCGTTAATGACGACACCAGAAGGTGTGTCAGTCGTGTTTAAAAGCTCGTAGGCCCCAAGAAGTAAAACTGCAAGGTTCATACGATCAACTTTTTGAAGATTGTGATTCGTTAAATATTTTTCAACCAGCTTTGAATTTTCAGTTTCATTTTTTAATGAACCCAAAATTAACGAACGAGCGAAAACTTTCGTGTTCATATCGATCTGGTTATCCGGATGCTCAACGTCTTCTTCATTGTAAGACAGATCGAACATATTAAAAGCAGCTTCAAGTGCTTTCGGGTCAGACTGGATTTCTTCTTTTTCTTCGTTGAATTCAGAAAGAAGGTGCTTATAAAGAAATTTAAAGGCGTATTCACGGCCTAGAGAGCGTTTTGTCGGGTTACTGGTAGTCACGTTTATCACCTTTATCACTAATAGATTTTACAGAGTGCAGATTATTTTTAAGACCGTAGACGAACTCTTCAATGTCTTTGAAGTCCCAATAAAAAGAAGCGTAACGAACGTAAGCAACACGATCCAGTTCCTTCAGGAGGTCCATGATCGTTTCACCCAGGTCGCGTGCCTGAACTTCTGTTTTGGAAATTTCAAGAAGAGATCTCTCTACGTTATTTAAAAGAAGGTTCAACTGGTCCGTTGAAACATTTCTTTTTTGACAGGCCTTATTTAGACCTTTCATAATTTTTTCACGGTTGTAGTTTTCACGACGCCCGTCTTTTTTCACGATCAAGGGCATTTGAATCTGAATGTTCTCGTACGTTGTAAAGCGAGCTTCACACACATCGCACTTACGGCGACGGCGCACAGAGTTTTCTTCGAGAAGCATTCTCGAATCAATTACTCTTGTATCAGCGGCATTACAGCTAGGACAATGCATATTCTAATTACGCCTTATAAACCGGAAACGTTTTACACAGGTCAAGGACCTGAGTTTTAATTTTGCGAAGATTGGCTTCGTCAGTTGAGTTTCTTAGAGCGTCGTTGATCCAGGAAGCTAAAGTCTCCATGTGCTTTTCAGTTAAGCCACGAGTTGTGATAGCAGGAGTTCCTAAACGTACACCAGAAGTCACGAACGGTGATCTCTTGTCATTCGGAACCATGTTCTTATTACAAGTGATGCCGGCCATCTCTAGTGCGTGCTCAGCTTCTTTACCAGACAATCCAACAGAGTCAGTTTTTACAAGTACAAGATGGTTATCAGTTCCACCAGATACAAGTTGAATTCCTTTTGCCATCAACGCCGTTGCAAGTGCTTTCGCATTCGCTACAACCTGCGCTTGATAAACTTTATAATCCGGCTCAAGAGCTTCCTTGAATGCAACTGCTTTAGCAGCAATCACATGCTCAAGTGGTCCACCTTGAATACCCGGAAAAATATTTGAATTTAATTTCTTAAATAGTTCTTCATTGTTCGTAAGAATCAATCCACCACGAGGACCACGAAGAGTCTTGTGTGTAGTTGAAGTCACAACATCAGCATGAGGAACAGGAGACATGTGAAGACCAGCAGCAACAAGACCCGCAATGTGGGCCATATCAACCATTAACTTCGCACCAACTTCATCCGCCACTTCTTTGAAAGCTTTGAAATCAATTTCGCGCGAGTAAGCAGAAGCTCCCGCAACGATTAGTTTCGGCATTTCTTTTTTTGCTGTCTCACGAACGATGTTCATATCGATTCTTTCTGTCTCAGGATGTAATCCGTAAGCAGAAAATTTAAATAATTTTCCAGAGAAGTTAACAGGTGACCCGTGAGTTAAGTGTCCACCTTCAGCTAAATTCATCCCAAGAACTTTATCCCCATGCTCAAGCATAGCGAAGTAAGCACCCATGTTAGCTTGCGAACCAGAGTGAGGTTGAACGTTGGCAAATTTTGATCCGAAGATTTTATTCACGCGATCGATTGCAAGAATTTCTGCCTGGTCAACGAATTCGCATCCACCGTAGTAACGTTTGTTCGGTAAACCTTCAGCATATTTATTTGTCAGGATTGAGCCTTGTGCTTCCATGACAGCTTGAGACGTGTAATTTTCAGATGCGATTAACTCTAATCCATCTTCCTGACGAGCGCGTTCTCTTTGAATGATCTCAAAAATTTCCGGGTCCATAGTTTTTACAGAAGATGCATTTTTGTTAAACATGTTTATACCTTCTTAAGTAGGAGTGATGAATTCGTTCCACCAAAACCAAATGAATTGTTAAGAGCGTACTTAATATCTTTCTTCACCGCTTTATTCGCAGTGATATCAAGGTCACATTCCGGATCAAGATTCTTCACGTTGATCGTCGGAGGAATCATTCCTGTATGAAGTGCCATCGCACAGAAAATTGTTTCAATCCCGCCAGCGGCCCCGAGTAAATGTCCTGTCATAGATTTTGTAGAAGACACATTTAATTTGTAAGCGTGATCACCAAAAGTTTTTTTGATCGCTCTTAATTCACCGATATCTCCAAGTGGAGTTGATGTACCATGAGAGTTTACATATCCAACTTCAGAAAGATTTACACCGGCATCATCGATCGCCATTCTCATAGATCGTGAAGCGCCATCTCCTTCTGGATGTGGAGCAGTTATGTGGTAGGCATCTGAAGTCGCCCCGTGACCAACGATCTCAGCATAAATCTTTGCACCACGTGCAACTGCCTTATCGTAATTTTCTAAAATTAAAATTCCCGCACCTTCACCTAGAACGAAACCATCGCGGTCTTTATCGTAAGGGCGAGATGCTGTCGCCGGATCATCATTTCTTTTTGATAGTGCTTTCATGTTTCCGAAACCTGCAATCGTAAGTGAGCAGATAACAGATTCAGCACCACCGGAAACCATCATGTCCTGTCTGCCGAACATAATTTCGTAACAGGCAGCAGTCAGTGCGTGTGCAGCTGAAGCACACGCAGAAGCGATTCCGTAATTTAATCCACCAAGGTTGTAGCGAATTGTAACTAAACCAGATGGCATGTTTGGAATAATAGCTGGAATGAAAAAAGGAGATACTCTACGTGGACCTTTTTCAAACATTGTCTTTGCAGTTCTTTCGATTTCCGGAAATCCACCGATACCAACACCAAGAATACATCCCATTCTGTGCATTTCGTACGGAGGGTTTTCTAAAAGATTTGCATCACGAAGAGCTTCGTCAGTCGAGTGCATGGCAAAATGAATGAAGCGGTCGTATTTACCAGCTTCTTTTTCATCTAATATATTTGTATTAAGAGTGAAGTTTTTAACTTCGCCTGCGAATTTTGTCGTTAGTAATTCAGTATCACATTGTTCAATTAGCGAAACGCCTGACTTTCCTTCAAGTGCATTTGCCCAAACATCTTTTAGATTATGACCAAGTCCATTGATCATTCCCATACCAGTGATGGCAACTCTGTTGAGTTTTTTACCTTCGCTCATGTGTGGCCTCCGAAATTTTTTTGTCCGTAAAAACTACAAAGGCCTCTTTCGAGGCCTTATGATTGGATTCTTATGCTTGTTTCTTTTCTAAGTAAGTAACGATGTCTTTAACCGTCTTAAGGCCTTCAGCATCTTCCTCAGGAATTTCTACACCAAATTCATCTTCCATTTTCATCATTAGTTCAACGATGTCTAGAGAGTCTAGGTTTAGATCGTCAACGAAACTTGTTTCTAGATTGATCTTTGCGATATCAATTTTC
>JACMNL010000018.1 GCA_014378525.1 Bacteriovorax sp. | reverse complement strand
TAGCGTCGATTCTCCATTCATCTCTATCGTCATGACAGATAAATCAGTAGACGGCTTAAACGGCCCGACAACACCGTCAAATGATCCCGCGATTACTTGCACGCGAACTTTTTCATCTTCTTTCATCACAACAGGAATTTCATTTCCCTGCAGTCCTTTATTGTACGGCTCAGACATTTTTAATTTCGCAGGAAAGTTCACCCACAGTTGTAAAATCTCTAAAGGGCCGCCGGATTTTTTAAATTCTTCGGACGAAATTTCTTCGTGAATAAGTCCACGCCCCGCGCTCATCCATTGCACACCACCTGGGCCGATGATGCTTTCATGGCCGCCGCTGTCTTTGTGGGCGATGTCACCTTCAAGGATGAAAGTTACTGTTTGGAAACCGCGGTGAGGGTGTGGGCCGAATGGGAGGCCTCTGTTGTTTGCTTTGTATGTTTGGGGGCCGTGGTGATTGAGAAATAAAAATGGGTCGAGCATTTGCAGTTCTGGTGAAGGGACGGGGCGCACTGTGTGCAGGTCTGCGATGTCATCTTGATATGCAGGGTATATTTTTTTAATTGTTTTTGTAGTCATAAAATTAACCTCATCGTTTGGTCGGTTTTTGCGCAACTCTCATTGGGAAAATCATAAACAAAAATTTAGTAGACGTTAATAGAAAAAAGACGTCTCCTTTATAACATGAGCTACAACGAAACAGAAATAGTCATTGAAACACGTATCCATCTTTTTTCTGCATTAGCTGAGGCCGCGGAGATTGAGCATAACTTGATGTGCTTATATTTGTATTCAATGTTTGGATTGAAACGTCACGAGCAGGAAAATGTTTCAGCAGATGAATTGAAGGCGATCGGTGAATGGCGAAAAGTTATTCTGGGAATTTGTCTTGAAGAGATGTCGCATTTAAGTCTCGTTTCAAATCTCATTTCTGCTCTTGGCGGCACTCCACATTTTTCACGTCCAAATTTTCCTGCAAGTCCCGGAATGTATCCTGCGGGAATGGTGATTGAGCTTGCGCCGTTTGATATGAAAACTCTCGATCATTTTATTTTTCTTGAGCATCCTGCAAGCATGGAAATGCAAGACGGGGAAACATTTGTTCCGGTTGGAAATTATGACAGGGTTGCTCCACGTAACCGGCTTATGCCGACGTCAGGGGATTATAAAACTGTCGGTGTACTCTATGAGGCGATCAAAGTAGCTCTCGTAAAAATTTGTGATGAAGTGGGTGAAGAGGAATTGTTCTGCGGGAATAGCAACCGTCAGATCACTCCGATCGATTCTCCTCTGCGTGGATTGATTGCAATAAAAGATTTAAAAACTGCTCTCACTGCGATTGAAACAATCATTACTCAAGGTGAAGGGGCTAGTGAGTCTTCGCCTGATTCGCACTTTGCGCGATTTAATAATATTAAAAAAGAATATCTCGAGCTGTTAAAAATAAATCCTAAGTTTGAACCAGGTCGCAGAGTCGCGAGAAATCCCGTGATGAGAAAACCAGTGACTCCGGAAGGTCGAGTGTGGGTGAATCATCCGGTATCTGCAAAATATGTGGATCTTGCCAATGCATTTTACGGATTCATGCTTCGTGTGTTGATCCAGGTTTATGTCGTTGAAGACCGCGACCGTTCTGAAAAACATGAAATGCTTCAGATGGCCTTCACCGTTATGCATATGCTGGCCGTTGTTGGTGAAACATTAACATTGCTTCCTTCCTCTGATGAAACACCTGATTGTTTTGCGGGGATGAGTTTTGCGATGGTGCGAACGCTGAATCCTCTTTCAAAAGAGAATGAACTTTTTATTATGATTGAAAGACTCGAGCAGTTTTCAGTTGCGCTGAAAAGTTTGCAGGCAGAAGTTGAGAAAGAAGAATCGATCAATCATTTATTGAATGCGTGTGTTGATCAGCTGGAAATTGCATCGCAGGGAATTGATAAACTTCGTGCGGGAGCTGAGAAACTTCAGCTTGCGAGAAAGGCCAGCGGGCCTGAGAAAATGACCGATCAGAAAGTAGCAGCACCAAAAAAACCTGATACAAATATTCCTGTGGCGAATGTTGAAATTGAAACAGCAGAGTCGAATGACATTGAGATTCAGTTCAATTCAAAAAAATGTATTCACTCCCGTCACTGTGTGACTGAGTTGCCGCAGGTTTTTAAAGCGAATACTCCGGGGAAATGGCTTTTTCCTGAAACTGTCCCGGCAGAAGTTCTCGCGGCCGTTGTTCGCGAGTGTCCGTCGGGAGCATTATCTTATAAATCTAAAAATTCATCGTGCGAAGATGAGAAAGCTCCTGAAGTAAATGTCATGAGACTTTTTGAGAACGGGCCCTATGCATTTTTATCTGATCTCGAAATCGATGGGAAGCCGGAAGGCACTCGTGCAACTTTATGCAGATGCGGGCAATCGAAAAGAAAACCTTACTGTGATCATTCACATGCTGATGCAGGATTCGTTGCAACTGGTGAACCGGATTCAATCAATGTTGAACCGCTTAATAACCGCGGCGGATGTTTAAAAATTAACCGCACTCAAGACGGACCTTATTCAGTAGAAGGCAACGTCGAAATTTGCGCAGGAACAGGAAGAATAGTTTTACGAACATCACAGGCGATGTTGTGTAGATGTGGCCACTCTATATCAAAACCGATCTGTGACAGCACACATGCGGTGATTGGATTCAGAGATGCAGTCACTAAATAATGAAGGAGTCTAATTTATGAAAAAAGAAATGGGAATCGTTACATTAACAGAGTTTGGTGATTACCAGTGCCCACATTGCAGAATGGTCTACCCGATAGTTAAAAAACTTCAAAAAGAATTCGGCGAAAAACTTCACTTCGAATTCAGAAACTTTCCACTCGTGGATTATCACCCGATGGCGTTGATGGCCGCGGAAGCAGCAGAGTCCGCAAGAGCTCAGGGGAAATTCGATGAAATGCACGACGCTCTCTTCGACATTCAACCCAACCTTGGCGAATACACCATCGTAACATTGGCAAAAAAAATCGGTCTCGATATGACAACATTCGCTTCTGATCTCACAAACCACACATTCATTCCGGCCATCAAAAAAGACCTGACCGAAGCGATGACAAAAAATGTGCGGGGAACACCAACTTTCTTCATCGACGGACGCCCCTTCGAACAAGAGTGGACCTACGCCAATCTCGTCCGCGCCATCCGCGGCGACGCCCCCATGGAACGCGAAATCATCTACTAAAAGGTGCCACTAGACTTTTCGTAACCCACTCGCGTTAGAAAGTTTTTATGAAAAAACTCTCACCTTATATTAATATATTTGCAGGGAGAATTTTTATGAAGTTATTTTTCAGCACTCTATTCATTATAGGCGCTCTATCTCATCAAAATGCATTCGGAGAAGAACAAAGTTTTCGCGAGAAAATCCGCGGGAGAATAAAAGAAAAATTAATTCAACGAGAGAAAGAAAGACCAGCTCCGACATTGGATACTGTTTCATCTGATAAAATTACGAAACCAGGGGACTACACACTTTCCATTCCTCATGGAACGACAAATCGTTTTTATAAAATGCATGTACCTGCAAAATATAATCCGCAAACTCCGAATACACTTTTAATCGCACTTCACGGTGGTGGCGGGGCAATGGAGTATCAGGCCAATGACAAATATTACAAGCAAATTTCAAAATCTGATTCAGAAGGATTCATCGCAGTTTTTCCAAACGGATTCAGTAAATTTCAATCAGGAAAATTTGCAACATGGAATGCAGGGAAGTGTTGTGGAGCTGCGAGAGATACTGAAGTTGATGACGTTGGGTTTATCAAGGATTTAATTGCGAAAGTTTCTTCGCAGTTGAATATCGACAAAAATAAAATCTTTGCAACGGGCATGTCCAATGGCGGGATGATGTCTTATCGCCTTGCTTGTGAAATGTCTGATGTGTTTAAAGGAATTGCTTCTGTTACTGGAACTGATAATACAATCAAATGCACTCCAAAAAATCCGGTTAATATTTTACATATTCACGCCCGTGATGATGACCATGTTTTATTTAATGGCGGAGCAGGGAAAGGTTTAGATAAAACAAAAGGTGCTGTAACAAATTTTGTTTCTGTTCCTGCGACAATTGAAAAGTGGGTCAAGTTTAATGAATGTAATGCAACTCCTAAGCGCGTACTGGAAATCAGAGGTGCGTATTGTGATTTGTATTCTCAATGCAAAAATAATGTTGAAGTGAAACTTTGTGTGACTGATATCGGTGGGCATTCGTGGCCTGGTGGAGAGAAAATCAGAGGTGGAGCGGATTCTTCGAAAGCGATATCTGCCAATGATGTGATGTGGGATTTTTTCAGAACTAAATAAGCATGTTTAAAACTTAGGCGGCCCGATTGTCTAAGTTCTATACACTCTCTCCAAAATACCTTTCTAAGTCTCTATAAACAAATCCCCTTATTTTGGTCACCCGTTTGCATCTACATTTTCATATATTTTAAATCCGGAGACCCATATGAAGAAGCTATTCATCCTATCTTTACTTCTTTTAAGCTCATCATTATTTGCCACTGACTGGCCGGTTGTAAAAGCACCAACAGTTCAGGAAACAAAATTAATGACACCGGAAATGAAAGCACAATACCCAAACGTACCAGTTTGTATGTTCGCCAGAAAAGATTACGATTCACAGGGTTTTGGAATTCCAAAACGTGATGGATTTTATATTAAAGGACAATTCGGATGCATGTACTACTGCGGTTGCGGTGGTAAAACTTATTACGTCACTCACACATATAGAGATGAGTATTTCGACTCAGCTGTATGGACAACTGATACAGGTGGACCGGGAAGAGCGAAATGGTTTATCTGCCCGCACTCTGTTCATGAAGATTCATGGAAACCTTACTATGACGAAGTTGGAAGATTGCTTGGATATAACGTTCAGGACAACCAGGATTTCTTCGAGCCAAAGAACATGAGTTCCATTAAAGAACTTGCTCAGTGGCAAAATCAGAAGTGTCGATAGGCCTCTACGGCTTCATCGTCTCCTGAGTAAAATTCATTGTCGTGTATTCTCCAGGCCGGTTGATTGCAACTTTAACAGTCAGCCTGAGAATACAATCCGTAACATCTTTTTGTGTCATCGTATCCGGTACACCTACTTTAATCTCAAAAGCATCACTCGGGTTTTTTCCCCAAAGATTTCCTTCTTTCCATTGGTCTGTTAAATAATTTTTAACATTCATGGAAAGAGTTCTCCATGCAATGACATCATTATTCACGTAAATGTAGGGAACTAACTTCTGTTCGATTTCATGTTTAATCATTTCTTCGACATGATGAGTGTCTGTCTGGTGATGGTGAAATTCATCAAGCTTTAGTTGTGATTTTTTCGCAATTACTGTTGTGGCATTAACAGAAATAAAAGGGAACATCATCAAAACGATTATTATAAATTTCATATTAAAATCTCCAACGAAAATTATAACATCATCATAGAAATTTTAAACTAATTAAAATTTAATGCGGTGTCGCTACAAAAAGTCTAGTGGCACCTTTTAGACTTCCATTTTTTTGCCATGGGGTGTTCTTGTTAAATAGACTGACAAGATCAGAGCGAGGATGGCGTATGTCAGGAAGACGTAGAAGCCAGGTTGTAATGACGTTCCGTTGGTTGTGAGGACGACGAGTTCTTTGCTGGTGGTTCCCAGTTTTCCGAACTGGCTGCTGATGATTCCGTTGAATCCGATAAAGGCCATGAAGATGGCGACGACGAGAACGTCTGCCATTGACCATTTTCCAGAATGAAGAACGAAGAACTGAATCCACTTATTCGTTTTAAGGTTTCTGAAATTATAATAATAAGCTGCTGAAGAAAGCAGTTTGCAGACGGGGAAGACGATACTGAAGGTCACCATCAGAATTCCCACGAACTTCATTTGAATTGAGTGGTGAGTGATCATAATCCAGAAAACATCGAGTACACTTTTTGACTGGAAATATAGAACCTGGTTTTCAAATGTCACCGGGTGATCGAGTAAAGTGAAAGTCATTTGAGAAATTTTTGCTTCCATGTCGATCATGGGAGTTGTGACTCCGCAGATAAGAAGAACAACAAGAGCGGCGACCATTGCAAGATATTGTGGCGCCGGAAGATTTTCGTTGTCGAGGGAAGGAATCATAAAAAGAATTATCGCCAGACTTATAATGGCCATCGCTTCCTGGGAGATCCGGTGGTAGCGGTGAGCGATTTCAGTCGCAATTTTTGTCCTTGCATCTTCAATATCAAGCGCACTTGTTTTCAGAAGAATTCTATTCACCTGACTCATATCCTGCTGATCGAAAGTCTGATTGATATATTCATTCAGCTTATCCTTCAGCATGTCTTTAACTTTTCCCTGAGTCTGAGGCTTTTTCATTTCCTTGATCATGGCATCGGCATACATCGGCACACCTTTTTTAATATCATCCATGCTTATAAACAAATCGACGAATGATTGTTTGATTGCTCCTTTAAATGAACCTTTGTTACTTTTTTTAATCTGTAGATTTATTTTATCAATGAGAACGATAAGTTGTTTTTCAACTGTCTTCTTCAAGTCTTTTTCATTGTCTTTCGTGATGTCCAGGTTATCAATTTCATCGGTAACAATCGTCTGCATTTTCTCTTTCCAGTTGTCGATGGAAAGAAGTCCGTAACGGATGTGATTGAGTTCGGCGTATTCGATTTTATTGTTCTGGTTTTTTGTCGCATTCCTGATGATTTGCTGGCAAAGAACGGCCATTACTAAAAGGATAATAATTGAGATAGTAGTTTTAAAAGTTTTCATTGTTCCCGATAGTAATGCTGACTCATTTAAATTCTTTATTGGGGCACTTTGGTTCTAAATATATCTGTACATCGTCGAAACCTCGATTCTCAAAGGTAAAACTTCAATAAGTATGCCAAGTATTAGTAATGCAGAAAGGCAGGTGAGTTAATCTTTCGGTGGAATTCCAAAACAGACTTTTCCTAGGTCACCTTTTCTGAAATCGCTGAGAATTAATTTATAAACTCTCTCCAGATCGAGTTGTCCTTTTTGTTTTAAACAGCCGCGAAGAACTGCAATTTTTTCTACAATCGCTTCAGCACTCTGATCAAAATTTTCAAGTTTATATTTATCCTTGAATTCTTTTGAGTTCAGGTTTTTGAAAAAATTCACCAGGAACATCGCCGGTAATTCTTCCCCGACAATATCATCAGGAATAGCATTCAATGCTGATAACCACAGGCCGTGCTCTTCTTTCGCTAAACTCGGAGGCATAACACCCGGAGTGTCGAGAAGATCGACATCTTTATCAATAACGATTAACTGCTGAACCTGAGTCTGGCCGGGTTTATCTGCCACTTTTGTCGCGTGTCTGTTGGCGAGCTGGTTGATGATCGTTGACTTACCTGTGTTGGGTAATCCTAAAATCATTAAACGCATTTTTGCTTTCGGTGCCATATCTGGATTTGATTCCAGTCTTTTTTTATGAACAATCTGTCTCGCAAGATCCATGACTTTTTTCATGGTCCCGCGGTCATTGCAGTCGATGAACATGTAAGGAGTGCCCTGTTTATCAAACCAGGCTTCCCACTGCTGAACCATGTTCGGGCTCGCAAGGTTCACCTTATTTAAAAGTATAAGATAAGATTTTTGTCTGAGCGTCGACTCCAGCATTTTATTTCCTGAAGCAAGTGGAGCTCTCGCATCTCTCACTTCAAAAACAATATCTACAGTCGTCAGTTTTTCTTTGATCTCGCGAATGGCCTTCGCCATGTGGCCCGGATACCAGTTAATCCCCGACGAAACGAGCCCGTCCGGAGTCAGTTCAATATCGTCAGTCAGCTTCAAATTACGGTCTTTCATTTTCATTCACACTTAGTATCATTAATCCCCCAAAGGTTCCACTAGACTTGTGGTGGCGACAGTGCGTTATAGATTTTTCAGGCGTCCTTGATTAATATCAGCAGGAAGCACAGGGAGAATACATGTCACTTAAATCAGACTTAGTTAAAAAACTCGAAATGATCCCTGGATTAGAGGACCGCCCTTCAATAGTCGCTGGCGGCTCGGCCATTTTTTATAAAAATAAAGAGATCGCTCACTTTCACAGCGGTAACGAAATCGACGTGCGTTTAACGAAAAAAATTATCCGAGCTGAAGGATTAATTCATCCTGAAGGATCGAAATTTCATAAAACCAGAGGGCCTTCATCCGAGTGGATTGAATTGCAATTTACGCGTGTAAATCACATCGATGAAGTCGTGAGACTTTTTAAACTCGCAATAAAACAATATTAAAAAAGGTCCCCGAAGGAACCTTCATTATTGAATACGATTTTCAGTTTGATGATGTTGAGAAAATTTCCATGCAAGAAGTCCGATCGTTGCGATACCACCAACAACCGCTGTTGTTTTAGCTACTCTATGATATGAGCCTTCAATCTGTGCCGATGATTTAGGCGTAGGCTTGAATAAATTCCCATCGGTGATTTCTGTTTTTTTACCATTTTGAATATGTTTTTCCATCAGGCCTGCCATGAATCCCGCGAAGAGCGCAGGAGCATGAGGTCCGATAATTCTTCCAAGCTTCGCAGTCAATCCTACCATCGTTGTTGGTTTTGGATTTTTTGCAACGGCCACAATTTTTCTTGCAACAGTGTGAGCACGAACAGCAGGAGGAACTGGTTTCATTTCCACGCCTGTGTAGTTCGCTCCGTGTTTCATGCCGGGAGAATTTACAAATGCAGGAACCACGTCACATACGTGAATGTCAGGCCATTTTCTAAGCTCAGCTCTTACTGCTTCAGTAAATCCACGTAAGCCATATTTACTGGCAGTGTATGAAGCAGCATATGGGCTCGGAAAATACGCACCGAGAGAATTCATATTAATGATCGTTCCGAATTTTTGTTTTTTAAAATAAGGAAGAACTGTGTGTATACCATTCATGTAGCCGACAAGATTTACAGCGACAACTTGTTTGTGTGATTCAAACGGAACTTCTTCGTAAGTTCCGACTGCACCGACACCGGCATCGTTCACCCACACATCAATGCGGCCGTATTCTCTATAAGCTTTGTCAGCTAAATATTGTACTGCTTCCGGATCTGTAACGTCTGTGACCACCACAAGCGCCTTCACACCGAACTTTTTACACTCTTCTGCAACAGCATAAAGTGCTTCTTTATTTCTTGCAGCAAGAACCAAATTTGCCCCTTCTTTTGCGAAGGCCACAGCGGCCCCATGACCAATTCCGCTCGAGGCACCTGTAATAACGACTGTTTTGTATCTAAGATTTTCTGTTTGCAACATTTCCTTTCTCCTTGAAGAGTTGTCAGGAATTAATATTGCAAGAAAGGTTCCAGCAGACTTGTGGAATCATTGGCACGTTTTAGATTCTATATTGAAGATTTAAAGCCAGCCATTTTTTCCGAGTGAAGGATCAAATACAACTTTATCCTTAACGGTTATTTTTTGATTTTTTATAATTGCATATAAGACTTCGGGGCTTGGATCATAACTGTTAGGCCATTCAATACAACCGAATTCATTATTCACAGTGACTTGTGAGAAAAATGAATCATCTTGAAGTTCTTTACTTAATTCTTTATTGAGTTCAAAAAAATCTGTAAAACAAAACTGACCTTCAGTTCCATCAGTAAACTTTAACCAGAGAATTTTTCCCGGGAATGTTTTTACGTTACTGATTTTTTTGTTATTCATTTTAGTCCCGGAATTTTTTTAATCTTATGATATTTTATCATAAGTTCCCATGCCAGCAGAAGTTCTTTTTGGTGGATAAGTCTCCATTCTTCCGTTAAGGCCCGTGCTTTAAGAGGTAATTTACCTCCCGTGATGGCCCCGCTTTCTATCTCAATTGAAGCTTCGTAGTCGTTGTACTTAGCATGAAAATGCGGAGGATTATGGTCGTCTGCATAGATGCGAATATAGATTCCATAAAAATAAGAAATAGTAGGCATATAGAACTCCTTATGGAGTTCAATGCATTCTTATTCTTAATGATCATTTTCAAATTGTTTAAATTATTAAAATTTATGAATGCTATAGTCTAATATTGAATCTTGAAATGACAAAATTGAATTGAGTTATGTTAGACTTTTAAAATGAAATTAAACTTTAAAACATTCTTAATACTTTTTATATGCTGTTCATGTTCGACAATGAAACATAAAGACTTCACTGCGTTGGTTGAAAATGGAAAATGTGAAGAAGCATTAAAAAATGTTCCAGATAGTTCAATTTCAAATTTCATAAAACAAACCAAAAGAGTTTCGGGCGCAGCAGCTTCATATGCTTTGACAGGAATTACTTATGGTGGCGAAGTCACTTTTGTAGTCGTCGGGGGCATTGTTGTAGGGCTTGCTATTTGTTCTCCTTTAATTGCAGCAGAAACAGCGGCAAAAGGCAGCGGCAATATTTCGGGCGAATGTTTTGTAGCTGCTGAAAAAGTTTTAAATAAACATAGTGATGGAACTAAAGAGTTTTATGGGAAAAAGATTTTTGATAAAACAAGTAACTGGCGATGCCCTGATCTTTCAGACTTTAGTCAGAACCTAAGAGAAGTGGCGACTTGTTATGAAAATAAAAAAGACTACACTAGTTTAGAGAAAGCAGTAGAGCAGCTTGATATTATCCGCAATACAGAATTTCAGGAAGAATGTGTCGATGATAGTGAGCGAACAGAAATCACAAAACAATATTCAAATATAATGTTGAAGTTAAAGCCTCTTCGCGTATTGCGCGAGCCCATTAACTACTGACTGGTAAATATTATATTCAACCAGTTTCTCTTTCCCAAAAGTCAGTGCAAGCCTTTCACGAATCAAGTTCAATTGAGAAGTCCCACCTGTCAAACAAACCTGTGCCACATCAGAAACATTCACACCTGATTGCTTAAACACTTCCATCATCGTCGACATAATATCATCGACTGTTGAATTAATACTTTCTTCATAAGCATTTTTACCAATGACTTCTTCAATTTCCATGCTCGAATAAACATACTTAAAAGTAGCGTCAGTGTTTTTTCCAAGTCGCACTTTCGTTTTTTCAATTTCATCAAACAATGGAAAACCAAGCTGACATTCAACAAGTGTAAACAACTGCTGCATCTGTTTCGTGCCTTCTGCAGACAATGCAAATTTCTGGATGTGCTGTAAGTACTCCCAGGTATCGCGTTCTCGTAGGTGAGTGATATGAGCAGGAGAGCAGATTTTTGTAAGTAGTTGACGAGGAAAAGTTAAAACATTATTTCCACCGGGAATTTTATATTCAAAGCGCGAACCAAAATGAGGAGCAATGAAATCTTTCATCATCACACCGTCGAGCGCATCTCCCGCCTTAAAAATTCCGGATAATCCTAAAATATCATCTTTCGAGTAAGCACCTTTGTGGATTTTCATCAGAGTAAAGTCCGATGTCCCTCCACCAAAGTCTGCAATCAGAATAATTTTTTGTTCGAGGTTGTCGTTACTGTAATCAAGCCCGGCCGCGATTGGTTCAGGACAAAAAATAACTTCCTTAAAACCTGCAAGCTCGCAGGCCTTCTGCATTCTGTCCTGCGCGAGCTGGTCATCAACAGGGTCAAGCGAGTAAAGGGCCGGCCTTCCCATGACGATCTTTATAACATTCTCGCCGGTAATTTTATTTGCACGTCTTCGCATCTCTCCAAGGAAAGTGGCGACGATTTCAGAAATGTTCATGGTCTTGTTGAAGACAGTGGTGCCGTTATAATTTCTCTCGGGCAAAAACTTTTTAACCGAACGAAAGAATCGGCCTTCGCCGTCTGTGTTGATGTACTCTTTGATCGCTTCTTTTCCGAAGAACCACTTGTTCTGTTCTGGCGTATAAAAAAGCGAGCGCAGAACAAAGCTGTCATCGCTCTCTAAAGGTATAGCAGTGATCTTCCCGTCATTGGAGACGTGGCTTAACAATGAGTTCGATGTTCCGAAGTCGATGGCGTAATAAGACATAAAGAATAGTATATACTATTGTAGAGAATCTTCTACAAATTCAGTTCCGTTAGATGCATAGAATGCATCCGGGTTGCTGAACTTCATTACAGAATTAAATAATTTCTGAGTCTGCTCAGGAAGATCATCCAGAGTAATTCCCTCAAGTTCAAATTGTTTGAATTTTTTCAGAAGCTTTTTAAGCGTAACCTCAATTTCCACGAAGTCGCGGGCATTGGGATCCTGGTGAGTTTCTTTAATCGCCGCTTCAACACCTTTTGCCTTAGCAATCTTCACGAAACTTTTGATCTCGCGAACAGGCATTCCTTTTAAGTGTGAAAGGGATTTTTTTTGTTCGTCTTTGGTTAATTTTACAATCTCGTTGGTCTGGCTAAGAGAAAGATCACCATTTTTACGTGCCTCTTTAACATTTGATGAGGCCATCTCATCGCGGTTAATTGCTTCGTGAATTTGTTTTGGTGAAAGTCCGGTTTTTTCTGAAACCATGATCAGGAATTTTTCAGCAGGTAGTACCTGCTTCTTCTCTTCACCTTCAACAGTTGAAGATTCAGTTTTAATTTCTTCCTGAGGATTTAGTGCCTGATAAATTTCTTTGGCACGTCTTAGGTGTCCTTCAACTTCAATTTTTGATAAGTCTTTTCGCACAAGGTTTTCGTCAATAGAAACGAGTTCCATTTCAAGAGCGCCTTTATCCACAACCATCACTGGAGCTTCTGTGAAACCTAAATTTAAAAGCGCCTGGTAACGTCTGGCACCTGCTAAAATAACATTGTCCGGAGAGATAACAAGGGGAGCGATCAGGCCCACTGTTGAAATTGATTTTTCAAGTTCTGAAACATCAGTTCCTAGTCTTAAATAAGGGTTCGTTGCTTTAAGGTCATTAAGGCGTCTAACTTCCAAGGTAGTCTCCGTTGTCGTGTGTGTGAAAAAATGTGTGGCAAAAAGAGTGTCAAACGCTGTGAGTTTTGTCAGTGGAAAATATCTGACATCTTCTAAACGCTTTAAAATAGAAGCGATTTACATTGGAGAAATGAAATTAATTTATCAAGGTTGCAGATTCCTGAGTGTGAATTATTCGAGAGAAATATCAGTTGGGAATTGAGTCCATTTTAATACATCAGCGGGCGATGGATTTTCATCAGCATTTCTTCCGTTCCAAGCAAGATTCAAATGGTGAGCGATTTCATCTTCAACTTCGTGCAGGTGGTAGGCGATATATTTTTTATTCATGAATGGCCTCCGTTGCAGCTATAATATCTTCTGCCTTCCAGTAAGGAAGATCATGAACAAGTTCTTCCAAAAGAAAATTTAATTTTTGCTCAGCTAATTTAATCCCTTCAACATCGGAAAATCCAATCGCAGTCTCACGCCAATCAGATGACTGTGCAAGTCTGCCTCTTATCGCCGCAGAAAATAAATCGATCCATGTCGGTGCCGTAAAAGTAAAATTTAACGATAGAGCGTCGGTCTCTGCTTCAGTCCAGTGCCAAGACCCGCGGGGGACAAATAACAACGAACCAGCTTTCAATTCAAACTTCTTACCGTTCTCCGGCCGCTCGTCCGGCATTGGCTCTTCAGCATAACTCTCTAACTCAGGATCAGTCGGCAATCCAATCGTATGTCTTGTCATCGGATTCGACACTTCAAGATTCGGTGCAATCCACCAGTTTTTATTCCCAGTCACCTGAAGAACAAAATTTATATTCTGATCAAAGTGTGCGGCCGTGCCAGCGTTCGCTGGAGTCGCATACATTAAACAGCGTGCGATCGTCAGAGCAGACAATCCAAGATCATTGCGAAGAGTGTGAACCCATCTCTCAAGCACCGGTGAAATTGTTTCAGCGTGATTGAATAACAGGCCCATGCCGTTATCAAATAATTTCTGAGCATCTTTCGCTGTCGTATCAATCGAGCTCGCTTCATCACGAACGTCAGGCAAGTGTGCCTGAATATCTTTCGGCCAGACATTCAATAAAGCTTCCAGTGAATTTAAAAAAGGAAGACTCTTTAGTTCAGCAATCGATTCACCAAGATCATGAACCACGAAAGGTTCATTTCTTTTAAAGGCCAGAAAAAAATCTTCTGAAGTTTTTGGATGAATGAGTGCTGATAAAGTTTGTTTCATAAATTAGATTTTTGTTACGAAGTGGTTAACCATTTGCTTGTTTAAAATTTTGAATCCCATGATTTCCTGGAAGTCTGTCATTTTGAAATCGTAACAGACAAGAAATTTATTGATGTCGGCTTCGCCGTAAAACTTGCGGCCGTTTTCGAAGTGGTCGATGTCGATTGCTTTCAGGTTCATTTTAGCGGCCACATCTTTCAGTGAAAGCTTGCGTGCTTCGCGGACGAAACGCAGAATTTGTCCTTCACGGCTGTCGCGGTTATTGTGAGAATGTTTGCCTTGAGTAGGATCTTTCATTAAATGGATCTCCGGTACTAATAATCTAGTTAGTCCTTCTAGCACCATAGAGCGTAATCCGCTCTCTAATTGTGATAATTCAGTGTATTTTTTTCAGGTTTTAAAGCGTAAATCCAAATGTATGTTAGATAGATCGTATGAAAACATCAATCATAGCAATTTTCTTTATGGCCTCAGGGTCAATCCTCGCAGCAGAAATGAATCCAACGATTCTTTACGTGGGAGACTCTCACAGTTATGGAAAGCTTGGGACAACGATTGAAAAAAATCTTTCAAAGATTTCTGATCATGTCATCATGCAGGCGAGCTGCGGGGCCACACCAAATACGTGGCTTGGAAACGGGAAATACGAAAAAACAGTTTGTGGTTACTGGAGAAAAGAAGGAAAAGTCGAAGAGAGATCGGTAGAACATCAGACACCGGCATTCGCAGATGAACTTGCAAAATACCGCCCACAGGTAACGATTGTTCAGCTGGGAACAAATATTGCTGCCGGATCAAAACCAGAAAACGCAACTCAATCAATTACAAAAATGATGAAAGCTATTTCGAGTGAAGGTAGTAAGTGTATCTGGATCGGGCCGCCTGATGCGAATTCAAAAATTGTTACAAAAGAAAAATTAAAACTAACAAATGATCTTCTGAAAAAATTAGCAAACGAAAACAAATGCGATTACATCGACAGCATGAAACTCACTTCATTTCCTAAAGACAGCAAAGAAGGTATTCATTATCCTCCAACTCTTTCCGCGAAGTGGGGAGAGAGTGTCAGTGTTGAAATTTTGAAAATCCTTTCAGCAGCAAATTAGTACTGGCGAATATTTTCATCTACATCATAAGTGTCTGTAGCGACCGGTTTTTTTGCCTGTCTGTCTTCAGCGCGATGTTTTTTATCTACACCTTCAGTTCTGGTGGTTCCGTCGCGAGGCGGAAGAGTGGGCTTCACGCCACGTTCTCTTTCCATACTATCTGTATCTGTTTTTTTGGCCGGCCTAATTGTAGGCTTAGTTCCGTGTTGCATAGACATATGGACTCCTTGATAGATTAATCCCTCACTCTAAACACAGCATATTTGGTGCCAAAATATTCTCCACGTAATCTTGTTTTTACTTTGGAGCACTAATCAGCTAGCATTTATTTGCAATGTTGAATGAAAATCAAATATTCTGGAAAAATTTAGAAAGAATCCGTGAGCAAATGCTTTTAAGTCATACAGACTTTGCTGCATCCATGGGGATGCGATCTGCAGATTACATGGCGAGTAAACTTAAAGAAAAATTTCTTTCAGTTGATGCGGTCTATGAATTAGGAGAAAAAATGAATTTTCATTTCTCCGATCTTCTCACATCTGATTTTGTTTTGAATTATGATCCTAATGACAAGAGGCCACTTGGAAACCGCTACAATTCGGCCACCTTCAGTCACACGCGCGCGCTCATAAATATTCTCAATTATGTAGAACTGACGAAAGGGACTCGCGCTAAAATAAATTTGCTCAGAAAATTTCAGCTCTCGGAAGAATTTATCAAGCAGGAAAATAATAAAGCAAACTATCTGCTTATTACAGACGTCACAAAATATCTAACTACTCAACTTGGTTTCACACAAAAAGATTTTCTCGCCATCGGCAGAAGAATGCCTTTTCTTTCCCACAGTGCGGTTCTAAAAAGTAAATTATCTGAACATAAAGCTGCGACCGAAATTCTTGAATGTTTTATTTATGAATGCACAACTCTGTTTGATACAAACTGCACTTACAGAATCAGTCATATGAATTCTGACGAAGCAGTTGTCGAAGTTGTTCCCAACAAACACGTCGTCGACGCATTGAGATTGAATATGATAGATTTTGGAAACGAAGAAGTTTGTCTGACAAAGATGGGGAATATTTCATCAACCATGTATTTCAGATACGGAAGAAATGCGCGTGTGAAAAAGATAAGCTCAATTCACCAGGGCTCTGAAAGCAATAAATACCTTTTTGAACTTTCGCCCTTTAAAAAGGTCGATGCAATACCGGACGCCGCAAGTTCAGCGGGAATTTTTTATCATAATATCCGCATGCCTCACGGCGACGATTTAATTCACTAAAAAATTATAAAATTTTCGTTTTGTGATATTTTTTGGTGTTGAATTACCCGTTGAATAATTATTAAACTATAAACATTGCAATAACTGCAGCGGCCATTGCGATCACAGCAAGCCATCCGATGAAGTGCAGTTTTTTTCCAATTACAAGTCGTCCCATAATCTTAGGATTTTTCGCCATCAACATCATGACGGCCATGATGGGAACAGATATCACACCGTTCACAACAGCAGATAGATAAAGTGCTTTGATTGGGTCAATTTTAGTAAAACCGATTGCAACACCTAAAACAGTCGAGATGATAATTACACTGTAAAATCTTTTCGCCATTTGTGGTTTTAATTCCAGACTTTTATTTTTCCAGTCTAATGCTTCTGCCATCGCATAAGCAGAAGATCCTGCAAGAACCGGAATCGCCAGAAGTCCTGTTCCAATAATTCCGCAGCTGAAAAGAAAAAAAGCAAAGTCACCGGCGATAGGGCGAAGAGCATTCGCTGCATCTGCAGAGGTTTGAATGTTGGTCACACCATGCATGTGCAAAGTTGCAGCTGCAGTGAGAATGATAAAAAATGCCACGAGATTGGAAAATCCCATACCGACATATGTATCAATTTTTATTCTGTGAAAATTTTCTTTTACCTGTTCAGGTGCATTTTTAAGTGCATGAGCATTGGGATTTAATTCCTGGTCTTCAACTTCCTGAGAGGCCTGCCAGAAAAATAAATAGGGGCTGATTGTCGTTCCAAAAATAGCAACCATCGTTGTGATGTATTCTGCTTTCCAGGAAATTTGCGGAAGAAATGTACTGTGAAGAACTTCCAACCAGGGAACTTTAATGACAAAAACTGTTGCTACATAAGTTAATAAAACAAGTGTCAGCCATTTCAGAAAACGAACGTAAGTACTATAGGGAAGAAACACTTGCAGTAACAATGAAAGCATCCCGATGACGATGGCATAAATATGAGCTGGACCGCCGTTTAATAAACTAAACGCACTTCCCATCGCTGAAATATCGGCCGCAATATTTATTGTATTGGCAAAAAGTAAAAGAATGACGATTGAATACAAAAGCCATTTTGAATAATGAATTCTGATGTTGGTTCCGAGACCGCCACCACTCACACATCCGATTCTCGCACTGACAATCTGAATTCCTACCATCAACGGGTAAGTAAAAAGCAGAGTCCAGAGCATGTTAAAACCAAACAGTGCTCCTGCTTGTGAATAGGTTGCAATTCCACTTGGATCATCATCGGCCGCACCTGTAATTAAACCAGGCCCTAACTTTTTCAAGATAGTATTATCTTTCATCGACAATGATTGCATTAGGTTTTTCATGAGGCGATATTGAGACTAAAAATCAGTGAAGTAAAGTACGTTTTACCTTCGGCCCTATCGCAAATCCTTCAATCATTTTTTTATTGAAACTTGGGCTTTCGTCGGGACAACGGGTTGTGATGAGACCTTTGTGGGCCACGATTTCATCGTCTCTCCATTTAGCTCCTGAGCTAAGAACTTCTTTTTTCATTGCAGGCCATGCGGCTAACGTTTTTCCTTTTGCCATTCCTGAATCAATCAGTACTTTAGTTCCGTGACAGATCGATGCGATGGACTTACCGTCATAAACAAATTCTCTAACGAAGTCCGAAACTTTTTTATCATGCATAAGCATCTGTGGATTCATCTCTCCACCAGGAATTAGTAATCCGTCGAATTCTTCCGCGTTGCAATCATTCACAGTCGCATCTACTTCGATACTTTTTCCCCAGTGATCTTTCTCCCACGATTTTATGTGGCCTCTATTGAGCGACACAATGACAACTTCAGCTCCCGCAGCTTCAAGGGCCTTTTTTGGCGAAAAAAGTTGTGATTCGTCAAAACCATCAGTCGCAAGAATCGCGATTTTTCTGTCGTGAAGAATATTGTTTTCAAATGACATGATTGCTCCGGAATTCGGTGTAGGTCTTGCATTGGTAATTTGCATGAACAGTGCCAATGACTTTCTCCAATGAAGAGAAGTTATTCACTTTGAAAATTTGTCGCAAAATGCAAATGGAACGGGGCAAATCTGGACTTTAATCAACTACTACTAGGACTAAAAGTGATATTCAGAAAAAAGAAGATCCCCTCTAAAACTTTTACTGTTTTTGAAGAACCGATTCGTGCAGAATTGTTCAGCGCTGCGCATCTGGAAAGATATTTTGAGTCAATGGCCGAAACACATGTAGTAAGCGGCCTGCCAACACGCGGATTTAATCTTGTTAAACGAGTGGCCGATAATGAAGAAGTTTTACTGGAATCATTCAGACTGATTGTCGAGACCGTGAGATCAGAAAGATCCATCACACCTGCTGCTGAATGGATGATTGATAATTTTTATATCGTCGAAGAACAAATTAAGGATATTCGTGATCACCTGCCCGCAGGTTACTACAAAGAACTTCCAAAATTAAAAAAGGGCGATTTCGAAGGTTATCCGCGAGTGTACATGATCGCGCGCGAGTTTGTTGCCCACAACGATTCACTCTTTGACCCTGAACTTTTAAAATCTGTTTTAAAAGCATACCAGCGCGTGCAGCCTCTCACGATGGGAGAGTTGTGGGCAATACCTATTACTTTGCGAGTTGTACTGATCGAAAACCTTCGCCGCTTAAGTGCACGCATCGTCGGTTCACAGCTGGCAAGAGCAGAAGCTGATCACATAGCTGATGAATTATTAGGATTGGGAATTCCAGGTGCACAAAAAAGATCCAACGAAGAAATTATTTCGGCCTTGAATAAAAAACCACTCAGCATCGGATTCGCTGTTCAGCTGGTACAACGTTTAAGATTTCAGGAAGGAGTTGTTGCAAGTTTTCTGCAATGGCTTGATGAAAGACTGACAAATGAAGGCCTGTCTGCAGATAAAATAGTCCAGGATGTTCACAGCAGTCATACAGCGGCCAATGTAACTGTGAGAAATATCATCAACAGTATGAGACTTATTTCTTCGCTCGACTGGCGGGATTTATTTGAAGAAGTAAGTTTAGTTGAAGATAAGTTGCAGGAAAATCCTCTCTACGGAAAAATGGATTTCATGACGAGAGATAAATACCGTCACAGTGTGGAGCAGCTTGCTCGCGGATCAAAACGTACAGAACTTGAAGTGGCGCAGGCACTTCTCAATAAAACAAAAGATGTTAAGAACCTTGAAAATCAAAAAAGTCTCGATATCGGATACTATCTGATTTCGAAAGGACGTTATGAGTTTGAAAAAGAGATTAAATATAAAGTAAAATTCAGAAGTCTTTTTTTACGCTGGTATATTTCACAGAGGACTATAATTTATCTCGGTGCGATCCTGGCCCTCACTTTATTTTTTGTTAATTTATGTTTGAACAGAACAATTGCTCCTGAAGCAATGCTTTACTGGCTGGCATTCCTCGCATTGTTTCCGGCATCAGAACTGGCAATAACACTTGTTAACCGCTACACCGTTCATCTTTTGGTTCCGAGACACTTACCAAGGTTTAATTTTACCAAAGAAATTCCATCGGACAGCAAAACGTTTGTGGTTGTTCCAACTATGCTGGTGAATATCGATGAAATTATCGGTCAGGTCGATCAGCTCGAGGTACACTACCTCGCAAATTCTGATGATTCTCTTTTTTTCGGATTATTATCGGACTGGAAAGATGCACCCACTGAAACTCTCGATACCGATGAATTATTTTTAACAGTTGCAATCAAACAAATAATTCATCTGAACGAAAAATATGGAAAAAGTCCTGATGGACACGACCGTTTCTTTTTATTTCACCGTTATAGAAAATGGAATGAGAGCGAACAGAAATGGATCGGGTGGGAGAGAAAACGCGGAAAAATTTCAGAGTTCAATCATTTTCTTCGCGGCGGACAAAATACTTCCTTCATCATCAATGATGAATTGAAATTAAAAATCCCGATGGATATTAAATATGTCATCACACTTGATGCAGACACAAAACTTCCAAGAGGTGCGGCGGCCCAGCTGATCGGAACATTCGCTCATCCGCTCAATCATCCGAAGTTTGATGAGAAATTAAACAGAGTCATTGAAGGATATGGGATTCTTCAGCCAAGAATTACTCCCACACTTCCGACAACAATTGATTCGACAATGTTTCAAAGATTATCGAGCGGGCCGTGCGGAATCGATCCATATGCAGCTGCGATTTCTGATGTGTATCAGGATTTATTTGGCGAAGGATCATACACCGGTAAGGGGATTTATAACGTCGACGTTTTTGAAAGAGCTCTAAGAGGAAGAACTCCCGAGAACAGACTTTTAAGTCATGATCTTTTTGAAGGAAACTTTGCTCGCTGTGGTCTTATAAGTGACGTTGAACTCTTCGAAGATTTTCCATCCAACTTTGAAGTAGCGAATGCGAGAAATCATCGCTGGACCAGAGGTGACTGGCAGTTACTTCCATGGATCATGGGAAGAGAAGGCCGCGCGATTTCCATCATCGGCCGCTGGAAAATGTTTGATAACCTTCGCCGTTCACTTTTAACTCCTATGACTTTTTTACTTCTCGTTACATTATTTTGTATCAGGGAAATTAACACGACTCCCTGGCTGCTGGTCATCCTTGCAAGTTTATCTGTTCCGCACTTGTTGCCATTTTTAACAGGACTATTTGCTTATCAGAAAAAAGTGCCATTCGTTGTTCAGACTCGATCTTTGTTTGAAGATTTACTTTTAGGAATCAGCCGCTTTATTTTAAATATTGTTTTTCTTCCATATCAATCATGGATACTCATCGATGCTATAGTCAGAACTTGTGTACGTTTATTTTTTACAAAAAGAAAGCTGCTCGAATGGACGACAAGTGCCGCTTCAAAATCCAGTGCAAGCACTGTTTTCGAGAGTTTTGTTAAGCGAATGCTAAAAACTGAAATGGCCGTTGTTATTCTCGGGGCCTTTATATTCTGGAACGGAACTTATGAAACTCAGATATTTGTTCCGTTGATGGTTCTGTGGCTGGTTTCACCTTTGGCGGCATGGAGAATCAGTCTTCCACCTGAAAAAGAAAAAATTGTTCCACTTACAGAAGACGATGTTTTTGTTTTAAGAAATACAGGACGACGTATCTGGCATTTTTTTTCTACTTTCGTAAATGAAGGCGAAAATTTTTTGCCCCCGGATAATTTTCAGGAAGACCCGTTGCCTGTGATCGCACACAGAAGTAGTCCCACAAACTTCGGTCTCTATTTATTGTCAACAATCACTGCAAGAGATTTTGGATGGATCGGCCTTTGTGAAATGATCGGGAGACTAGAGCAGACTTTAAACAGTATGCAGACTCTTCCGCGTTACAATGGACATTTTTATAACTGGTATGAAACGACAGAAAAGCGAGCGCTTGATCCACGCTATATTTCTTCTGTCGATAACGGAAACCTCGCAGGACATTTGCTTGCGCTGGCACAAAGTTGTGAGGAACTTGCAGCTGAATCTGATTACACTGAAAAAATGCTTTCAGGTATCCAGGACAGTTTAAGAATTTTTGCAGAGATCATGGCCAGACGTTCTGATGTGAGTTTCAGGTCAACTTTTAATGCTCTTGCAGAGTATTCACTTGATCGATACCATCATACTTCTGATAAGAATTCTTACTGGAAAAACCTGTTGAATAAAACAGAGGCGCTGGTTCTGGAGACAGAAAAAGAAGACCCTGAACTTCACAAAGTGGCCTTGATGATCAGCCGGGAAATCAGCAGTAACGCCCAGGATTTTTTTCACTTCAAGGAAAATCCACGCGAAGATATTAAAAAACGACTTTATGGAATTGCTGCTTTATCAAGGCAGCTTTTTTATGAAATGGATTTTGGAATGTTATACGATCCGACAAGACAGTTATTTTCTATCGGATACAGAATGTCCGACTCACAACTCGATGCCAGCTACTATGACCTGCTTGCTTCCGAAGCAAGACTTTTAAGTTTTGTAGCGATTGCCAAAGGCGATGTCTCTGTTGATCACTGGTTCAGGCTGGGAAGATCACTTGCCTCCATTGAAAAAGGTACAGCACTTATTTCATGGTCAGGGTCAATGTTTGAATATCTGATGCCATCACTCGTGATGAATACACCTGCTACCAGCTTACTTGAGCAGACCTGCAGGCTGATAGTTAAAAAACAAATTTCCTATGCTGATGAAAAATCCATTCCATGGGGGATGAGTGAGTCTGCTTACAACGTGAGAGATGTTCATTTAACTTATCAGTACTCAAACTTTGGTGTTCCTGAACTGGCATTTAAGCGTGGAATCGGAAAAGATCTGGTTATCGCTCCTTATGCAACGATTCTCGCAGGTATGTACGATCCAGTCAGTGCTGTAAAAAACTTAAAACGACTGGCGAACCTCAATATGGTCGGCGAATTTGGCTATTATGAATCAATAGATTTTACCAAGTCGCGTATTCCTGATCCGGCAAAAGATGAATCGGCCATTGTAAAAAATTACATGGCCCACCATCAGGGGATGTCGCTGGTTTCAATTTCCAATATGCTTAATGACGGACTGATGCTGGCACGTTTTCATCGCGAGCCGATCATTCAATCGAGTGAACTTCTTCTACAGGAGCGTACTCCGAAAAATATTGCTGTTGCAAAAACCAGAATTGAATCGGTAAAAGTAGAACACGTTAGTGATACAGGCGAAGCGACTATAAGAAAGTATACTACTTCCAATCATAAAGTACCGCGTACACATTTATTATCGAATGGAAATTATTCTGTAATGATCACGGCCGCTGGTTCAGGATACAGCAGGTTTCGCGATTTATCTGTAACAAGATGGCGTGAAGATACTACCCGCGATAACTGGGGAAGTTATATTTTCCTTCGAGATATTTATTCCAATGATCAATGGTCGGCCGGCTACCAACCGACTTGTATTGAACCGGTTCAGTATGAAGCTGTCTTCACTGAAGACCGTGCGAAAATCCGAAGAAAAGATTTTGAAATCACTTCAGAGCTGGAAGTTTTTATTTCTCCTGAAGACAATGCAGAAATCAGAAGACAAAGTTTAAGCAATAACAGCGCTACTGTAAGAGTTATTGAAGTAACGACTTATGCAGAAATTGTTTTAAACACTCAGGGAGCAGACATTGCTCACCCGGGTTTTTCAAATCTTTTTGTTCAGACAGAATATCTTCCTGAGATCAACACACTTCTGGCCACCAGAAGACCACGCTCGATGAAAGAAGCACCGATATGGATGGCCTATGTTATTTCTACAGACGGAAATGCTATCGGTGAAATTGAATATGAAACCGACAGATCAAAATTCATTGGCCGCGGAAGAACGATTCATTATCCGCTGGCGAGTGAAACAAAAAAATTATCGAACACGACAGGTTCTGTACTCGACCCAATTGTGAGTTTCCGTTCACGCGTTCGTATTGAGCCGGGAACAACAGCGAATATTACATACACAACATTGATGGCAAGCAGTCGTGAGGAAATCGTCAACCTGGCAGAAAAATTTCATGAGTCAGTAGCGTATGAACGCACGTCAAGTCTTGCATGGACTGAAGCACAGGTAAAACTTCATTACCTGGGCATCGAGCATAGTGAAGCTATTTTATTCCAGCAGCTCGCTAACAGAGTTTTATATCTGGATTCATCACTGAGAGTTTCAAGCGATATATTAAAACGCAACGACAGGAATGCGACAAACTTATGGGCGTATGGAATTTCCGGAGACTATCCGATCGTGCTGGTTCGTATTGATGACATTGAACAACGCTCGCTTGTAAGACAGCTTCTGCGCGCGCACGAATACTGGGGAACAAAACATTTAATCGTCGATCTG
>JACMNL010000114.1 GCA_014378525.1 Bacteriovorax sp. | reverse complement strand
TTGATGAAACCTAAATGGAATTCAGATATTGTTAGTGGCGATTTGCTGTTTGCTATTCTAAGATACAACGGAGTTCACGTTTATGATGGATTCCCATGGTTCATCAACCTTGCACATACTGAACAGGAGTTAGTTGAAGTTTTAAATGCATTTAAAAGTGCCGTTAAGACTATGCAGGAAATGGGATTGTTTCCATCAGAAAACAAATCAGGAAATGGAAATATTTCTCTCGATCCAAAAATTTTCGACCAGAAGGGAGCACCGATGGTTGGAGCAAGATTAGGAAGAGATGAAAAAGGAAATCCTGCCTGGTTCGTTGAAGATCCAGAAAAAACTGGAGAATATTACAAACTTAAGGGATAGAAATGGTTTTTAAAGCTGCAGACGGTGACTTAAAAAAAGATAAGGTCACTTACAATCCGTTTGAGGCAGGCCCGATCGCAAAAGCTGTACCATCAAGTGAAGGCCAGATTGAAATCTGGGCTTCGATCGTTATGGACCCTGATGCGACACTTTGTTACAACGAATCTCTCGCTATTAATTTTCAGGGTAATCTCAATCCCGAAATTCTCAATCTCGCTTTTCAGGAACTCATAAAAAAACACGATGCTCTGAGGGCCGCATTCTCTGAAAACGGAAAAACATTTTTTGTTAAAGAGTACATTCCTGCACCCATTACATTTTTAGACCACTCAAATAAAAGTGAAAGCGAGCTTACTGCCTTGAAAAAAGCAGAAGTCCTATTCAAGTATGATCTTGTAATGGGCCCATGCCATCGTGCGATTTTAGTAAAGACAGGTTACAATACATTTACATTTATTTTTTCTGCTCATCACATTATTTGTGATGGCTGGTCTTTCGCTATTTTATTAAATGAGCTGAGTGATTTTTATAATTCTATTTCAAAAAATAAAAGCGTTAATTCTGATGAAGCCTCACAGTTTGCAGACTTCGCTGTCAGTGAATATAAACACGGTCTGGATCAGGAGCATAAAGCTTACTGGTTGAAGGAATTCGAAACTCCATTAAGTACAAATACTTTTCCTATAGATTTTAAGCGTCCAGCTTACAGAACTTTTAATAGTACCCGTTATGATATTACTGTCTCACCTGAAACAGTGAAGCTGGTTAAAAAGCTTGGAGCAACACAAGGTTGCAGTTTCTACAGTACACTGATGTCGATTTTCAATGTTCTTTTGTATAATCTGACAGAATCTCACGACATCGTAGTTGGTATGGCCTCTGCTGCACAATCAGGACTTGGGCAAAATGATCTCATCGGTCACCTGGTCAATCTTCTTCCTCTTAGAACAACTATCAAAGACAATATTCCGTTTAATGTTTTCATGAAGTCAGTTCGATCAAAAATGCTCGATGCATTTGATCACCAGTTTTATTCATACGGGCCGCTGGTCAAAGATTTAAAAAATATTAAAAGAGAACCGGGGCAAATGCCTCTTTTTAATGTTGTCTTTAACATCGACCAGCAAACGCCGGATCAGGGTCTTCATTTTGATAATATTCTTGGAACGTATCATACGACACCGAGGGAGTTTGAAAATTTTGAAATTTTCATCAATGCCGTCAGCTGTGGCGATAAACTGATTTTTGAATGTCAGTACAATACTAATTTATTTTCTGCATCGACGATTGAAAACTGGATGTCTGTTTTTATCGAACTAATGAATGAAGTTGCAAAAGATCCGACAAAAGGAGTGAAGAATTTTTCACTGCCTTTCCTGAAAATACCATCGGGATCCGGTCTGATCACTGAAGACAAAAAAGAAGATATCATTTACTTGAGAAACCCTCAGGTTGAAGAAAAAATAAAATCTATCTGGTCAGAAGTCCTGCTTAATAACTCAATCAATGTTGAAGATAATTTTTTTTCAATCGGCGGTCACTCACTACTCGCGATTGAAGTAGCAACAATGCTTCAGACAGAATTTAAAACAGAATTTTTAATCAAAGATATTTTTGAAAATCCAACAATCCTGGCCCTCACACATAAAATCGGTACTGGATTAAAACCTGCCAATGAAAATCTTCCGGCCCTTGTCGCAAACGCATTAACGTCAGCGAATGTCAGTCACAACCAGATGCAGGTCTGGTACCTGGAAGAAATGCACCCGAATACTCTGATGCATAATCTTCCTGCTTCTATTAGAATCAAGACTAAAGTCGATAGAAAAGCGCTCGAAAAAACCCTGCATTTTATAATCGAGAGACATCCTGCGCTTAGAACAGCTATTGTCATTGAAGAAGGTGTACCGGTTCAAAAGGTCATGGATAAAAATCTTTTGCGCTTTAAACCACATCTGGAGTTAATCAAGGCAAGTGAAGGTCACATAGTTGACTTGCTCAATCATGAAGCACAATTTTCATTCGATAAAAAAGAGCCGCCTTTATTTAAGGCAAAACTTTATGAGCTTGGAGAAAATGATTACGTATTCTTTTTCATGGTTCACCACGCCGTCTGGGATGGATGGAGCTTTGATATTTTCTTTGAAGAACTCAATACTGTATACTCAGCGTTGGTTAGAAATGAGCTGCCAAAGTTTGCAAAAAATCCCGACATCACTTATGCAGATTACAGCTCATGGTTAAATAAATTAATTACAGAAAAATTACTCAATAAGCAGGTAGCTTTCTGGGAAGAAAAATTAAAAGGTCCGCTTCCGATTCTGGATCTGCCTCTCGACTATAAACGTCCTTTAATGATTTCTCACGAAGGATCAACTTTTCCTTTTACGATTTCATCTGATAAGGCAAATGCTCTCAGAGAATATGCAAAGAATCATGGGGCTTCTTTGTTTAATGTTTTTCTGACGGCCTTCAAGGTCACGCTGGCACGTTATTCAGGTCTCGATGATATTATTGTCGGCCTTCCAGTGAGAGGACGCACGAGACCTGAGATCATGCAGACAATCGGTTATTTCGTAAATACGATTGCACTGAGATCTGAAATTAACTTAAACCAGTCTTTTGAGGCCAACTTAAAACATATCAGCAATGCGTGTATTGATGCTTTCGATAATCAGCTGATTCCGTTTCAGGTGATTTTAAATAAAGTTCCTCACGCAAGAGACAGCAGCCGAACACCAATATTCCAGACCTTTTTTTCTTATCAGGATGTAAACAACCGTTCTGCAGAAATCAATGGGACTCCTTACACTCAAATTAATATTGATAAAGCTTCAACACACACAGATCTCGACTTATGGATTAAGGCCAGCGATAGAAAAATAGAAGGGGCCTTTGAATTCAGGAATGATTTATTCAAAGAAGTTTCAATAGGAAGATTCAACGAATGTTTTTTCCACATACTAAATGGTCTTCTTGAAAATATTAATAAACCTCTAAATCTTTTAAGTTCAATTCCTGATACTCAGGAGACTCTTATTATTAGAGAGTGGAATAATACCTGGACTGCGAAAGACAAGTTCACACCATTTCATAAAATTGTAGAAATGAATGCGAAGTTAAATCCTCATGCGATTGCCATTGAAACAACCAATGGAAAAATGTCTTACGGAGAGCTTGATCTTCTCAGCAGACGTGTGGCCAATGCACTTATTGAGAAAGGAGTAGGACGTGGAAGCCTTGTCGGAATTTCACTGACCAGAACTGGCCACATGGTTGCGACCATTCTTGGAGTTCTCAAAACAGGTGCCGGGTATGTTCCGCTGGATCCTGGATTTCCACAGGATCGTCTTGATTACATGATCGAAAGTTCAAAACCAAAAATTTTACTGACTGAAGAATCTCTTGCCGTACGTTTTAATCACGGTGGAGAAAAAATTCTTGTTTCAAATATCATTAATGAAGATCGTTTTGATAAAGAGCTTCCGTTAGTGAATCATGCTCTCTCTGATACAATTTATGTCATCTACACTTCTGGCAGCACAGGAAATCCAAAAGGTGTACAGCTGACCCACGGTTCAGTTACAAATTTCCTTCTTTCGATGAATGAAATGATTGGCTTTGATGAAAAAGATAAAATTCTTGCTGTTACAACATTAAGTTTTGATATTGCTGTTCTGGAATTGTTCCTGCCGCTTATTTCAGGCGGAACAATTTATCTTGCAACAAGTGCAGAAGCGATGGATGGAGCTTCATTAAAAAATATTCTTGAAAATCAAAATATTTCTATCATGCAGGCCACTCCATCGACGTGGAGACTACTTTTAGCTTCCGCCTGGAAAGGCAATCAGCAAATGAAAGTACTTTGTGGTGGGGAAGCTTTCCCTATCGATCTGGCAAAAACATTAATTCCAATGTGCGAAGCTGTATGGAATATGTACGGGCCGACTGAAACAACTGTATGGTCAGCTTGTAAAAAATTATCCCTGAATGATCAATTCATTACGGTTGGTAAACCAATTGCCAATACTTCTCTTTATATTCTTGATGATAACCGTCATATGAAGCCCATCGGTGCTACTGGTGAGCTTTTCATTGGAGGTTATGGTCTTGCAAAAGGCTATTTCGGTCGTGAAGACCTTACTGTCGAAAGATTTTTACCGGATCCTTTTTTCGCCGGAGAAAAAATGTACGCGACGGGAGACCTGGCACGTTTTACTGCAGATGGTGAAGTGGAGTGTTTAGGAAGAAATGACGGACAGGTAAAAGTTCGAGGCTACAGAATTGAGCTGGGTGAGATCGAAGCTGCGATTCAAAAGATAAACGATGTGCAGGAAGTGGCCGTTATTACCAGTGAGTACAGACCCGGTGACGTAAGAATTTTTGCTTACCTTGCCACTTCAAATAACAGGCCACTTGATGAAAGATTGCTTAGAGAAACTCTTAGCAAAAAACTTCCAGGATATATGATCCCTTCGCAGTTTACCTACATGGACGTAATTCCTAAAACTCTCAACGGCAAGATCGATAAAAAATCTCTTCCAAAAGTTCAGGCCATAACTCAGTTGAATAATTCTTCGGGATCTATAGAGCTACAACGCCCTTCTACTGCAGCATTGCTGGCGAACAATCATGAAACTTTACGTCAGATGTGGAAAGACGTTCTCGGGATAACTGATTTAAAAAACACAGACAACTTCTTTGCTATAGGCGGGAACTCACTGCTTGCTGTTCAATTATTTTCTAAAATTGCAGCCGAGTATAAAATTAATCTTCCTCTTGCAACATTGATTGAGGCAGATAATTTTGAATCTTTTGCCAATAACCTGGAAAAAAAGCTACCAGTTGCAACTGATAAAATTTTATCTGTTAAGAGAGAGGCCCTGTCTGTTATTCCCCAAATCTATAAATCACTGGTCGCAATAAAAACGAATGGAAATAAAAATCCGCTGTTTTGTTTTCATAGCGTGGGTGGGAATATTCTGAACTATGTCACGCTTGTACCCGCAACCAAAAATGAAAGACCACTTCTCGCACTTCAATCAATCGGACTTGATGGAATCACATTGCCACTTCGCTCGATTGAAGATATGGCCAAAAATTACGTTCGTGAAATTAAACTTGCTCAACCAGAGGGACCTTACCTGCTTGCAGGTGGATCGATGGGGGGAATGATTGCCCTTGAAGTGGCTATACTGTTAACAAAACGTGGAGACACGATTGAGAAATTAATCATGTTCGATACCTTTGGTCCCAATCTCGATTTGAAATCTTATCACAAAGAACGAAAGCGTCCTGTCTTTAAAAAATATCGTGATGCACTGATGATCAGATCTAAAAACTGGCTGAATAAATTTCAGTCAAAAATTTATAGAAATTTAGGACTACCTGTTCCTCTATCTGTGTTACTAATCGAAATCGAAAGAAAGAACTATGAGGCCATCTGGAAATATTATCCGAAAGAACGCTACAATGGAGACCTTTACCTCATTCGTTCAAATATTGAACCAACGGGATGGTACAGTGATCCGGCCATGGGATGGAAAGGAATTATCAACGGTGATATCAAAACTTTTGAGATCAACGGTACACATGAAAATTTTATTGAAAGCCCTGAACTTGTTGTCGTTCTTAAAAAGATTATTTAAAAAAAATTATGAAAACAAAAAAATATATCATCTCATCTCTTTTGAGTTTTACTCTTTTAGTTGGCTGTGCTTATTCAAAGAGCTTCAGCTTCACCCCAAAGGAACCCCAGTGGAGCTTTTACGGTGAAGGAATGGGCTCTTACGTTTCAAACATGGGAAGAGCTGATCAGAGCAGCATGTGGTTATCGACTGATTTCGGAGAAAGTGAAACAGCATTTTTTACGTGGAAAGACCTCTCTCCAGGAAATTATAAAGTCATCACATACGTAAGAGCACTGGATGTTCAAAAAGGATCAGAAGGAGCATCGTTCTGGCACTTTTATGACGGAGGATACGGCACTCAATCACCCTTCATGGACTTAAGCGGAAGTTACGACTGGAGAAAAGTAGAGTATATGGTGCACGTAAAAGCATCAGATCTCACAATCTGGTTTCGCTTAAAATCCCCCGGTCAGGTATGGATCGACGATTTTTATATTGAGAAAGTGGAAGCGGGTCAGGAAAAAGTTTCAATTGAAAATGAAAAACCCCTTCCAGTTGTGCAATTAAATAAACTTGCTCCTGCGAAATCAAAGTCCGCAGTTAAAAAGAAACTTTATTCTTTCGACAGCAGTGAATCTGGACATCCATTTTCAATAAAAAATAAAGCAGGCGAGTTTGCTCCACAAAAATTTTTTAATTTTAAAATTGATAAAATGCCTGTGAAAAACTGGTTAGCTTATGACCGTCTGGAGATGGATGTCTTTAATCCGAATGATACCTACACTGATTTTTATGTCACACTTGCTGATGATAAAACGACTGACTACTGGTCTCAGGACAACTTCAAGCAGACTCTGGCACCAGGGTGGAACAAGCTTAGTTTTTCACTTACACAATATGTAGGAGAACGTGGATCACATAGATTCCAGCGCTCAATTAATTTAGCAAAATTGGAAAAGTTTTTTATCGTAATCGATCCTGATTCAAAATCAACTTTCGCTTCTAAAGCGTTTTTAATCGACAATATTTCACTTTCTTCAAATCCAATGCCTGTAATCCCTGATGGAGTTATGGCCTTCGATTTTACCTCTCAAAAAGCTGAAGCTGGATCAAACTTAAACAGAGTTACATCTCAAACTGCTTACACAGATGAGAGAGGATTTGGCTTCGTCGATCCAAAATTCTGGCGCATAGAAGACTCTCAGTATGCCAGCGAAGCATTACGATATTCGATAGGAATACTCGACGGACATTTCAGGGTGAAACTTCCCAACGGAAAGTACCAGATGAACCTGGTCGTTGATAAACTTGGATACTGGGATGTTCCCTTCTGGTCTGATCGTACCGTTTCCATTAATGGAACTCCGGTTTTTAAAGAGACAAGAAATTCCGGCAAAGATTTTTTAGCTGATCTTTTAAAATTCGAAAACATTATTCCTGAACTTCAGGATAACCCTTATGATCTTTATCTTTCAAAAGTTTTTCATTCTATTGATAAAACGATTGACGTTACAAATGGAATTCTCGATCTTGAGTTTAAAGGTGATGAAACAGGTATCAGTTTAAATTCTCTGATCCTGTGGAATAAAAAGAATGAAGCCGAAGGTCTCGCTTACAAAAAAGCTTTTGAAAAAAGAAACAGAGATGAGTTTAACTGGATGTCACGGTCAATCCAGAAAACGGATAAAGCAGCTTCCAAACTTACAATATCTGTGGTTGAGCCAGATCTGTATCTCAATCCGGCCAGTGTAAAAAAGTCCAGTGCCACTCAATTGAGTTTCCTCGGAGGATCAGGTGATGTTCCTTACCAGGTGGTCCAGATCAACTCTGGTAATGACGATGAAAAAGTCAGCTGGAGCTTTGGTGATTTTACCAATGAGAAAGGCGAAAAAGTCAGTCAAAGTCAGATAGCTTTGAGCGATCTGGTTTTCCAGTATAACTCTCCGGACATCAATCATGAAACTTACATGGTGACGGGAAAATATTTAAGTCCGCTTCTTGATCACTCATATGTAATTAAAAAAAATCACACGAAGTATTTATGGCTGCAGTTAAAAATCAACGACAAAATGCCACAGGGACTTTTTAAAGGTGTAATCGTTTTTCATAACGGTTCTAAAGAAACAAAAATTCCGGTAGAGATTAATGTTCTTTCATACTCACTTCCTAAAGTAGAGTTTCCTGTTGGATTCTTCGGTATCGACCCGCTTCCATTCACTTACTTTAAAGGTGCAGGCTACAGCGAACTCAGAAAAAAATACCGCTATCTTGCCCTTGATACCCTGGGAGAAGCAGGCTTCACAACTTTCACAGGACTTCCTGGAGATGTATCAGAACTTGATGACCTCTTCAAACAAAGTGCGAAGTGGGGGATACAAACTGTTTACTCTTACGGAGGACAATTTCCTCAGTCGAGAATTGACCTTGCAAATAAGCCAGGGGATATGAGTGAAGATGCTTATTACGATAAAGCTTCTTCAGAATTAAAAGACCTGTTAGGTAAAAAGAGCTGGCCGAAAATTGTTCATACTTTCAGTGATGAGGCCGGTGGATACTCGGATAAAATCGGTAGCGATATCGAGCTTGCGAAAAAATTGAAAAAACATTTTCCGTTTATGTCACTTGGTGGATTTGGATCATTTCATGGCGGCGATTCAAATAAACTGAATGCTTTTTTTGATTATGGTTTTTACTCAAGTCTATCAAAAAGCGATATTAATAAACTGAAAGAAAATAACCAGCGTTGGGGGCTTTACAACGCTTCGGCCGGTAACCTTGATGATCCCCGCTTCTCTTTTGGTCTGGGCCTTTATATCGCCCGCCAGAACGGTCTCTCTCAGTATCTTGAGTGGCATGCGACAGCTGCCAACAATTATCCATATTATGATTTTGACGGAAGAGAGTCGGATGCCGTGATGTTTTACCCGACTACAGATGGAAAACTTTTACACTCTTTGCGTTTTGAGCTGGCAACTGAAGGCCTTCACGCTTATAAGAAACTTAAATTGATAGAAAGCGCAGTGGCAAACAACAGTGGAAATCCTGCCGCCTTGAAAGAAGCGAAGGCGTGGCTGCAAGGATTGGGAAGAGAAAATTACTTTTACTCTTCGACAACGTTTCTGAGCAACAAGAGTGTAAACTTTCACACTTTCGAAGTGAAGTTAAACGAGCAGTTGAAAAACCTTTTCTCTAAGAAGTAGGAAAGACATATGAAAAATTTAAAATGTTTTGCAGGCGATATCAATCCCAATGACCTGGACAGAAAACCATTTGGTTTTCACCACAATCTTGCGGACCATCCAGCTCTTAGCATCGACAATATTTCAAAAATCATTCAGGAACTTCCGAAAGAAAAAGTTATGTTCTCAAAGGGTCTGAATAATTTAAAAGTAAACTTTGATCATGCCCTAAACAACGATACAAAAAAACTGGACCTGAAAGAAGTGATAGAAACACTTCGCACTTCTAACTCATACATCGCTGCGAGAAATCTTGAGTTGCACCCTTCATTCAAAGGTCTCTATGATGATCTGCTTTCTGACATTGCAGAACTTATGCAAAGAAACGGCACGGGAACAAAAGTTCTTGAACCGATGGTATGGCTTTTCATCGCTTCACCAAATGCAGTAACTCCTTTTCACTTCGACCGTTCATCTAACTTCATCATGCAAATCAGGGGAAGCAAGCAGCTTGCAGTTTTTCCTCCGAGAGTTGAAGAAGTCATCAGTGCAAAAGACACTGAATCCTACGTCGACTGGTCTTCTGAGCTTCCACCTTGGCGAGAAGAAATTGATTTATATGCTAATAAATTTAATTTCAAGAGCGGTGAAGCCGTTCACATTCCTTTCGTCTCTGGGCATTATGTAAAAAATGGTCCAGAAGATATCTCTATTACTATGTCGTTTTTCTTTCACTCAGATGAAACATTTAACTGGGCCCAGGCCATGAAAATGAATAATCGATTAAGAAGATTAGGGGTCAAGCCCTCCGCTATCGGAGTATCTCCAGTCGTAGATTCTTTGAAGGCAGGTATATTCCCTGCAGTTGACGGAGTGTTTAATGTGGCTCGAAAGCTACGCGGCAACTAGAAATTTGTAGCATTCACTCATCTTGATTAAATCTTAATAAAAGTATTTTCGCCCTAATTGGAGCATTACATTGGGGCAACTTGTATACATTTTTTTAGAAATTCTTTAGTCGTCTAATTCTAAGCTCTTAAAAATCCGAATCGCTTTAAAAGTTATCCACAAAATTTTTATTGGTCCTCTCCTTGCTTTGTACCTCAGTAATAATTACTGGGTAAGTCCAAACACTTGGCCTCCCAAAATCTCCTATGGTAGAAAACCATAAAATTACGTGTGAGTTTTATTATAACGACTTTTTCGGAGTCTTTTGTATGAGCAATTTAGCAGTTTCAGATTCAGGTTCATTAGATATAGAAAAATTTGACATGAAGAATTTTTTCTACACAGACTCTTTCTTATTCAGAAAGCTGACTGTTGGAGAAAAAGCAGTCTCTGCTTTTGAAGCCTTATTTGCAGTTTTCTTGCTGGTTCTTTTTTCACCAATTATGTTAACTGTTGCTTTGGCCATTAAACTTACGATGGGCGGAAAAGTTCTTTACTCACAAACGAGAGTTGGAAAAGATGGTGCAAGATTTTCAATTTATAAATTCAGAACAATGATCGAAAATGCTGAAGCAAAAACTGGTGCAGTTCTCGCTTCAAAAAACGATCCGCGTATTACACGTCTTGGAAGAATTCTTAGAGCTTCTCACCTTGATGAACTTCCACAATTATTCAACGTTCTTTCTGGTGATATGTCTTTCGTTGGACCTCGCCCGGAGAGACCGGAATTCGTAGATATCTATGAAGTAGAAATCGCAAAATATATCCGTCGTCGTGAAGTAAAACCAGGTATCACAGGTCTTGCTCAAATCTGTCTTCCATACGATGCAACTGCGAGTGAAAAAATCCAGTATGATGTTTATTACATCGATCAACGTCACTCGATTCTATTTAATTTATTGATCAGCTACTACACAGCGATCAAAATGGTCACTTTCTTCAATACAATTAAGAACTAATTTAATCAGAAAAAAATTTTATAAAAAAAACCTCTCCTATTGGAGAGGTTTTTTTTTGCCAATTTTTTGTGTCACTTTTTAGTCACTTTGGCACCGGCATAAAAGTGTCCTATCTAGGCAGAATTTGCAGCTTTGTTTAGATGCTGAGAATCATCCGCCATCTTCGAATAAAATTAAATTCACCATAAAACTCTAAGGACATTTTCTATGTCCTCTCAGGAGGCTAAAGCATGAAGCATCTTTACATGAAGAATATGATATTCTTTTTTCTGATCTCTCTCTCTCTCTTTTCTTGTAAGCCTGGAACAGAAACAGGCACTACAGACGGAACAGCTACAGATATAGGATCAACAGGCCCACAACAAGATCAAATCAGCACTACGGGATACATTCTTACACCAATTACTGAACAGACAATTTCACCAGCGGCCAGCGAGCATATTTATGAAGCTCGTGGAATTGGCGGTGGTGGAGCAATGAGTGGATTTTCAATTTCACCATACAGCTCACTCTGGTTCGTAGGAACAGATATGGGAACACTTTTTAGAAGTGTCGACCGTGGAGTTACATGGGCCGGAATCAATCACACTCAAACAACATATTCATCAGATTTAGACAGCGCTGTTGGTGTTGGATTTTCTGCAGACCCTCAGGTTGTTTTTCATGCACCAGCAGGAAGAGCACCTGTGAGAAGTTCTGATGCTGGAATTCACTGGTCAGCTGTTGCAAGTTTTGCATTAGCGAGCGGAGAAAAAATTAAGTACTGGCGTGGTGATAGTTACGACGCCAACATGATGTATGCAGGTACGACCGCAGGATTATGGCAAAGCCATGATGCTGGTTTAACATGGGCGAAACTTTCAGGCATCACAAGTGAATCTATGGGAACTTATATTGATTATCATAAAGATGGTCACATTATTTATTCAGCAACAGCTTCAGGAATTTATAAATCTACTGACCTTGGAAATTCTTTTACAAGAGTTTACCAGCCATCAGGTGTATCGATCAGAGCATTCACTGCAGGTCGCGATGATGCAAAAATTACTTTTGCATTTATCGACAATAATGGAACAACAGCTTGTGCTGCTGTTGCCCTCTATGCAACTGACTGGGGAACGACGAGCATGAATGACCATTATGCTCACTGCGGTTTTATCTGGACTGGAAATGAATCGATGACTTTTACAAGAACAACGAAAGAAGCAGGCGATCATATTAAGATGGCCGAAAATAATTCTAAAGTGATCGTTGCAACTGGTTCAAAAAAATGGATTCGTCAATACGGTACAAAAGTATGGAAGTCTATCGACTCAGGATCTTCATGGGATTTAAAACTAAATCAACTTAACTATGATGTTGTTCCATATGCAACATGGGGCCAGGATAAACTTGAATACTCTGCGGCCGCTCTTGATATCGGCTGGGATGACAGTGGATACGAAAGTTTTGATATGCACTTAAGATCACCAGCAAGTATTGGTGGAACTGGTTTCTACTTTCTTCATACATCAAAATCCGGTGGAGATTTCTGGAATGCACCTTTCACAAAATATGCAGATACAGGCGTGAGAGCAAAACAAAAGAAATGGAAATCAACTGGTCTTGAAGTGACTTCAGTTTATAAATTTAAATTTCACCCGGCGAATCCACAAATCGGATATGCAGCAATGGCAGATATGGGCGGGATGGTTACTGAAGACGGTGGTAAAAGTTTTAGAGTTTCAAAAGTCGCTTTCAACAGCAACTATGACTACGCATTTGATCCAGATGATGACACTGTAGTTTATGCGGCTTCAGGGTCACAGCATGACTACCCAACTGACTGGCATGCAAACGCAGCAAGTGGAGATGAAGGTGGTATCTATAAATCATCGAACCGTGGTTTAACATGGACTCGCTTAACTCCTAACAATGCAACTTACGACAGGCAATTTTTATCAGTCGGTTACGATAACACAAGCAACGCGATTTACGGCGGACTTCACGGAACTGGTATCGCCAGAAGTTTAGACGGAGGAGCTTCATGGTCCCTGTTTAATACTGGTCTTCCCTCAGGTTCAAAAATAATTCCGCAAATCGAAGTAGACCCGGACAACGGTGGTGTGTATGCCTTATTAACCGGGGATGCTCCTACTTTTTCAAACAGCGCCAGCACCGGGATTTATTACCTTGCTCCAGGCGGTAGCAGCTGGACTCTTCTTAGAACAACTGTAGACAGACCCTCAGGTGTTACAGGAAATCTTTGGTATTACCCAACAGGCTTTGCAGTGGACTTCTCTTCCGGTAGTTCAAGAAACACACTTTATCTGGTGGACTACGAGAATCACGGGAACTGGCTTGCAACTGGTGTATGGAAAAGTACGAACAGAGGAGGAACGTGGACGAGACAGGCCCAGAATACTCACCCGACTTCAGTGACTCTTGATCAGGAAAATACAAACAACGTTTACGTGAATGGTCTTTATACGATTGATGGTACTTGGGGAAATGGCGGCCTTTATTACACAACTAATGGTGGTTCTAGCTGGAGTAAGAATTTGCTTCCTCCATACCAATCCAATGCAATGTCGGCTACTATAGATCCAAACGACAGAACGAAATTGTTCTACACATTCTTTGGAAGTGCGATGTTATATGGACCACGCCCACAATAAAATTACAAAATGTTTTCTATTACTACTTTTACTTACCAGCTGTTCACCTCGACCGGAAAAACAGCTGGTAAGTATCCTTGAAAATAGATATGCCAACCTCTACGTCAATGATCAAAGACAAAAGAGAGAAGTTATCAAAGAACTGGCGACCTATTTAAATGACCATAAATTTAATGACAAAAATTTAAAAGAAATCAAATCGCTTGTTCATAAGATCAATGACGGACACGTCGTTTTATTTGATGATCGAAAGGATAAAAATATTGTCTATTCGAGTGGAGTTCACTTCATTCCAGGTTCTATTTTCATCAAAGATTGTGCAGACTGCTCACCCTCACTCGCAGAAGATAAATATGAAATTTCCGAAGTAAATGGTTTGCCATTAAAAGCATGGCTTGAAAAAGAAAAATTTTATGTTGCCGCATCTTCTCCATGGGGAAGACACCACAGGCTGATAAATACTCTTGGTACCAGAGCAGACAATCAGGACATCACACTCAAAGTAAAGTCTTCATCGGGAAAAATAGCACTCACAAAATTAAACTGGCATGTTCAATCCAACACACCTCCAGTGTGCGTAAGTGGACAACGCCTGAATGAGAATGTTTTTAAAATTAATGTCGACAATCTGTGGTGTGAAGATACAACCGGGAAAGTTCCATGGAGCAGGGACCTGATCTACAGTAATTTTAAAAAACAATTTGATGATTCAACTGCCTCCATAAAAGAAAACGATAGAATTATTATTGACCTGAGAAATAACGGCGGAGGAGGTGACTCCGAAGTTGAATATGTCTTAAATGCCTTCAATGAAAAATCAGTTTTCATGTATCACTATAAATATCTGAGAAAAACCAATCCGGGAAAAAGAAAGTGGCTTGAAAAATTCTGGCCGTTCAAACTCGATCTTTGGGCCAAGGATGAATTTGATTATACAAATTTAAAAAACAAACCCAAAAAAACATTCTTTGATAACAAAGTTGTGACGATGATTTCTGCAGGATGTTTTTCTTCATGTGAGACCATTGCTTCAGCTTTAAAACTGGAAAAAAGATCGTTAGTCATCGGCAGCAGAACTCACGGTGGCTCAGGCGATCCGGTTATTTTCCCTATTAGAGGGACTCATTATTCGATTAACATTCCAACATGTATTACGTGGCAGGAGAATGGAAGATTTTATGAGGGCTCCGGAGTCCATCCCGATCAGGAAGTCCTGCAAAGCCCAATATTAAAAACTGATAACGTTTTAATGACGGCTATTGATCTAGTTCAATAAGGTAAGCAATTCCAAGTTTAGCGAAGATTACTGCATGTTCAGTACTGTTGTCTGATTTATCGAACGTATCGTTCGCTGTATGCAGATAAGGAGTCTGTTCATCCATAATCGCTTCTACTGGAAAACTCGCTCTATAACCTTCGTAGTTCCATGCCGCATGATCTGAACAGCCATAACCACACTGATCCCATGTCCACTTAACATGAACATACTTATCTATTAATGTAGCAAGGAAATTATTCTGGTCTGCGTTTGTGCTGTCACTGATAAGGGCCATGTCAAAAGTTTTTTTGATATTATAATTAACACCATCAAACTGCATTACACCCAATACTTTCGATTTTTTTTCACGGTAAACTTTTGCCAGCTCATGTGAACCCTGAATCCCTTCTTCTTCAGCGGCGTAAGCAATGAACTGGATTGTATGTTTAGGCTTAAAATTCTGAAGAACTGCATTTCTTAAAACTTCACTTACAACTGCGATACCTGCAGCGTTGTCATCAGCACCAGGTGCAGGAGAGTCAACAGCTTCGTGATCTGTATTAATTGAATCACCATGGCCGCCAAGAATAATAATCTGATCTTTTAATTCTGGATCAGAACCTTCAATAGTTGCAATGACTGTTGGTTGATCGTGAGTCGCATAATGATAAAGGTCAATATGAATATCTGTTCTGTCTTTACCAATACGTTTCCATTCATCAGCAATCCAGTTAAAAGCCTCAATACCTTCAGGAGATTTGTAATAACGGGTTTTGAAATTTGAAAGTTTAATAACGACACTGTTCATGTAATCTTCTGAAATTTCCGGAAGCCATGCATTCACCATGTTTTCCTGATTAATCGAGTAGTCAGGTGTTAATGACATTTGAAAGTCATACCATCCGAAAGCAGAAGTTGCGAAAAGCGCTTTGTAGTCAGATAGTTTTTCAGAAGCTTTCGGTTCACCCGGAAGAATTCTATAACCACCGCAACGTTTAAAGTTGTGATGAATAAACTCAGAAACTTTACTAAGTTCCGATTCATTTATTTTGAAATATGTTTCTTTATTTCCTTTAACAACATCTTTGTAATCAAAAACGTGCATGTGACTATTTGTAATTGTTTTTAGAACTAGAGGTTCAATTCCAATCCACATTGTTTTGTTGTTAAAAAGTTTTGCCTCAGAGGCACCACTAAAGGCCAGACTCACGAATAGAGTTGTTGCAAATAATTTTGTTTTCATAGGCTTCATTATAGTTGAATTTATTCTGACGACATCTTGTGAAGTAATAATTACAGACTCAATGGTCAACTTGTCAATCAGAGTCTAAAAAGCCAAATTAAGATAAAATTCGTGATGGGGTTTTTGTGACAATTTCTCTCAAGAAACTAAAAGTACTTGGTTTAGCTCTTTTATTCGTTTCTAATTTCGCTCAAGCTAGTGACCTCTGGATGCATGCGCAGTCCAGCTCACGCTATTACTTATCAGTAGAAAGATCCGATGCCGGACTGTTGTTGAAACAGTTTTTACAGCAAAAAGGTGAATACCAGTCTTTAGTCACAACTTTTACATTCAAGAATAAAGCCTCACTTGAAAAATATGTTTCAATCAGTTTTCCTGAATACACAGCTGTTCAGTCATTACCTTCTTGGCCGATTAAAAAAATTGTAGAAAATAATTCCGATAAACTTTTTGGAAAAGAAAAAAATCAGGTTCTTTGGATTGCAAAAAATCAATGGAGCGATGAATGGGAGCAAAAGTACGGAGTTTGGCTTTCAACAATCACTCCCGAGTTCTACAAAAAATACAAAATTCAAACGGACTGTGCTGATGCTTTAGTTGGACTTCGTTGGATATTTTCTAGAATAAATTCACTTCCAGTTGCCAATACTGTGGCCGACACCGGAGAGTTATTCGGACAGTTCTCAATGAGAAAAGAATGGAAAAAATATGGAACTGCAGACAACTGGTATGAAGATGAACTTTTTCTTGCGGCATTAGATTACGTCATGAATCTTACCAGCTCGAGAACTGTTATGAACGACGGTTTCCCGGTCAAAATTGATAAAAATGGGTTAGTCGCTGGAACATATATAATTACCCAGAACCACGGTTCAGGCCACGCGAAGATCATTTCAGAAACTCACTATAATGAAATCACAGAACTTCCTTTGTACACACTAGCTTCAACCAGCCCGCGCGCTATTAGACTACTAACGAAAGAAGCTTTTTTAGACCAGGACTGGCCGGAAAAAGGTGATAAAGAAATTCTGGCATTCAGATGGCCGGTAATTAATAAGAACGGCGAATGGATTCTTCAGCCCAAAGAAGCACGCCCTGCATATTCATTAGAGCAGTTCGATACAACTATTAAAGCAGATTTTCCTGCCTTCATTGAATTTGTTCTTTCGAGAGTGAAAGGAAATTACGACCCGTTAAAATTAGTTCAGCTGGGAGTTCAGGATATTCTTAATTATACAGCTCAACGTATTGACGTTGTCAGTGAAGGATATGCCAGCTGTAAAAAGATTAATTGCGCTACCGGAACCCAGGGTGACGATGAATGGGGAACTCCAAGTAGAGATGCAAAACTCTTAAAGAAGTTTCACGATATAGATACACTTGTAAAACAATTTGAAAACCTTTCCCCTGGATTATACGACCGCTGGATTGCAGGTCTTAGAAATGCAACGATTGAAGTTGAAGGTGTAAAATTAAAACTTTCAAGTCTTCGCTTCATTATGGAAAACAATCTTTTTTCCAGCCTTGGAAGTGATTCTCCGGCCAGAAGATGGGGACTTAATTCAAATGAACTTCTCACTAACTGGGTTGGTTCAGTTGAAAAATTATTGAACGACAGAGAAGCTATCATTGGCCGTCCGGAAAATCCGTGTAGTACAGACTGTCACCCGAAAACTAACATGTGGGTAGGGTTGAGCACATACCCGATGGATGCGGCCTTAAACAATCTCTTCACTCAAATCAATACTTATTGCACATTGATTGACATTAAAGGATGCGAGACATTCTTTGCGACTAAAGGGCAAAAACAACTGGTCTTTAATGGCGACAGCAGATCAATAGAAGCATGGTTTAAAATTATCCCTTATTTCAATTCAGATGCACGAGCACCTATTGCACGTAGATGGGGAAAAATTCCTTCAGATATAAAAGCTCGCATACTTCCATATTTTGATTCAGTAAAAATTTCTAAAAATGCTCTGGCACTTTTAGATGATTCGAAACTTATGGACATGAATTCTGGCAAAATTCTTTTTGAATCTACAGCAGATTCACGAATCGTTCTTACAAAATCTGGTGTGGTCTACAAAGTCGACGACGTAAAAGGAAATATCAAACGTATGCTGGTTGATGGAGATACGTTCTCGTGGATCACCATCATTGACGATGATATGCTTTTAAATCTTCAGAAAGAGCGCCCTTTATATATCGAAGAAGATCAGGGCTACACAATTTTCAGAAAGCCGCTTGCTTCAAGCCTGATCACATTCAGAATCATTGAAGATAAAATCCAGTTCATCAAAGAAAATACAGGTGCAACTTATCAGTCAGGACCACTCGTTACACTGGCAATGGATAAAAATACTATGAGCTTTGTCGATCTTGACAGAACTGTCGATGTCTCAATGACAATTCCTACTTCAGAAGATTTTAAAGATATGAACCAGGTGCAGATTTCTTCTTATAAATATCCCAATGCAATCCTTTCATATACAGATAGAAATCAGGATTTGTATTACGGTATTCTGGTTAATCTCGAGAAAAAAACCTGGACGAAAATTGCTCCAAATTTTGATGAAAAATATCTAGTACTTTGGTCAGATGCCGCTTCGAAAAAAGCAATTCTACAAATGAAATACAATTTAGAATTTCCTGAAGTCTATGCCATCAGCTGGAACGAGCAATCAGAAATTAAAGTTCAAAAATTAAGCAATCTTTTATTAGGAACGAAAACATACGCTGATACGGTCTATTTTATTTCTGGGACTGGTGGTGTATGGGATCAAAATCCGAAGACAAAGCTTTACGCCTGGGATAGAAGTCTGCTTGAGCTGGGTATTCCAAAAAATTCGTCAGTAAAATTTTTAACATCTGACGGAGCGTATTTTTCTTCAGAAGATACGGGGATACTCCGGACATTTCGTGATGCGAAGGAATTAATTCTTCCTAAAGATCTACTGCCGGAAGGAGAATTTTGTCAGATTCAGACCAAATCTGAGGAAATCTTAAGTTACAGGTTCAGTACAAGTTATGGAGATTATTCGTGCATGGGCGGCAGTCTTTTGAAATCGCAGATAAGTATTTCAAATTCTGAATTGATCCCTCAATTTTCTCAGTACTCTTGGATAAACAAAGAAAGTTTGTTAGACCTTCGTTGGCGAAAAAGTTTTTCTGATTTTGAAGTTCTTAACGGGATCTTAATCGGCATTGGAAAAAACATTGGTTTCTGGTGGGCGAGAACGAATTAGAGAGAGAGTAAGTTTTACATAGAAGAATAAGTGGTGGAAGGATTCCTAATTAAACGTGCTAAACATAGGTATTAAATTTTTGGAGAAGTGTATGAAAAAGATTATCGGTTTCGTGGTGATGATGGGGCTGTTCTCTACGCAGTTATTTGCTGGTGAACAATACTCGTTAGAACAAGCTAAAAAGCAAGTTGCTCAAAACAACATTAAAGTTTCTATTGCGTATGAACAATACGTGTTAGTTAAGACTCAAGCGCAAGCAAAAAGTCTTAGCCTACTTCCTTCGATTTCAATTGATATGTTACTTTTTGACTATCAATACACGATCCTAAGATCAATCGTTCCTGAGCCGTCAAGATTCTTTGAAGCAGCAGCAGCAAAAGATCTTGCTAAAGCAGCAGACGTTAACAAGTCTATCGTTAAGAAAAACCTTCTTGAAGATTTAGAAAACACTTTCTTCTTATACCAATACCACAATGAAATGGTTGATTCATTCAACAAAGAAACTGCAATCGTAAACGAAATCGCAGCTCGCTCACAAGAAGCTTACGATCTTGGTGCAATTGATTTCTCTCAGTACTATGCAGCTCAAAGAGCAGTAGTTACTGCAAAGACTCAAGCAGTAAACGGAACTGAACTTCTACAAACTGAAGAATACGCTCTTAAGTTAATCCTTCAGGTAAAAGACAACACAGATACACTTGCTCTTGATAACCTTGCTTTCTACAATGAAGGTCTTGATTACCCTGCAACTGCTTCTGAAGCTGCTACAATCGCAGTTAACAACTCACTTGAAGTTGCTCAATTTGATCACTTAGTAGATGCTGCTCAAAAACAAAAACGTGGTGTAGCGGTTTCTTGGATTTCTTGGTCAGGTGTAGGATTTGATTACTTCGCAAGAGTTTCTATCGCTAAAGACGAAGTAACAAAGATCCAGCTTAATAAGAAAAAATCTATTATCGAAGTTCAGAACCAGGTAGTAGCTCAGTACGCTCTAATTGAATCACAAAAGAAAAAAATGGCATACCAGGACCAACTTTTAACTATGGCCCAAGCAGAATACGCAGCAGCTACAGCACAAGAAGGGTCACTACTTAACTCGTTCATCAATACTAAAAAAGCTGAACTTAACTTAATGTACGCTGAGAGAGAAGCTTCTAAAGAGAAGTACGAACTTGAAATGAGATACATTAAACTTAAGCGTCTTCTTGGTGCAAACATGATGACTAACGTTGTTCCACGTTCATAATTATAAAAGTTAAGTAAAGGGTAGATTATATGAAAAAATTATTAATATTAGCACTAGTGCTCTCGATGGGTGTGGCGCAAGCAGAGCTTGTAAGCCCACTTCCGAACCTGAAGCCAGACCTTGAGTCTATGCTTCAAAATTCAGCAGGCCGTAAAAACCTTGTTGAAATGAAAAAAGTAGCTAACGACAGAAACACTGACGTTGACGTAGCTTTCGAAAATTATCTTATCGCTAAGAAAAACATCTCTGTTGCAAGAGCACAGTTTAACCCGATCACAACTGGACAACTTTTAGGAGTTGCTATCGGATTAAGTTACTTCTGGGCACCAATCGCAATCGAGGCTGTAACTTCAATTCCTACAAAAATTTACAATGTATCTAAGAATAAATATCTTTCGAAAGTTGCTTATTACAACCTTCAAGATGCTCGTGCTCAAGTGAACAATGAACTTGCTCACCTTTACTACGATATTCTTACTCACGAAGTAATCCTAAAGACAATCGATCAGGAAAGCTCAATCCTTTCTTACCAGGAAGCGAAATGGGTAGACAGAAAATTCTCTCCTGAAAGAATCGCTGACCTTAAAAAATGGGAACTTCGTCTTGGTATGGAACGCGTAGATATCTACAACATGTACGTAGCAGAACTTGCAGCAATCAGAACTCTTATCAGTACAACTGATGGATCAAAGTATGAACTTGCTCAAATCTCTACATTACTTGATAAATCAATCACGACTAACCTTGATCAAGGTAAGCTTCAAGACTTCTCTGTTATTAACAGCGACAAGTACAAAGCTTCGATCAACCTTCACCGTGCTTCAATCGCTAACGTAAAACAAGTTCAATGGTCGATCCTTTCTTTCGCAGGATTAAACTTCTCTTACAAGAGAAGAATTAAAGATGCGAAGAACGAAGAAAACATTGCTGATCTAAGACAACAATCAACTGAGTTAGAAGTTAGAACAAACGTACTTCTTCAACTTAACAAGTTAGATTCTTCTCTAGACGTTCTTTCTAATTACAACTCAATCTCTACTGAGTCTCTTCAAATGTACGCTGACACTTATGAGTCTTTCCAAATGGGACAATTAAGCGAAGACTCTGCAATTGAAACAGCACTTGGAGCGATTCGTGACTTCAGATCAAAAGTTGTTGCTCACTATGCTGCATGGTCAGCTCTTGACGACTTCTCGAACTCTGCAAACTTTGATGTAAAAGAAGCTGGAACTGTAGCTTCTGCTCCAGTACAAGGTCAGATTGAAACTAACCCTCTATACCAATTAGAAGCAGCAGACTTCAAAGTTGTTAGAAAAGACGTTAACGGTTCAACAACTCTTTTACTAAGCTCACCAAAAATTGGAACTGTATCAAGTGTTGACTATGTCTTCTCGACATCTGGAATCGCTGATGCTTCTTCTGACAATGGTAAGAAGAATTACTCTGTAATGGTTGCTGGATCTCCAGCGAAACTTGCAGGGACAGCTATGGTTAAGTTAGATAACGGTCACGAATTTAGCGTAAAATTTGATTTATAATAAACTGAGGTAAATATGAAAACATTATTAATGGTTCTTGCACTTGTTGCATCTGTCCCGGCCTTCGCTATTAACGCGAGCTTAAAACCAGCTACTGACATGGTTGAAAAATGTCTTGCTGACCAAGGAACTCTTCTTTGTAATCCAGCTATCACAGACGTACTTAAGACTGTAAGTCTTGATGCTCGTGGTGAGTTCGTTTATTACTTAAAAGACCTTGTTACAAAAAATGAAACTGAAGCGGTTATTAAAAACCTTTACACAGAACTTCAAGTTCTTGCTCCAGTTTATGAAAAACTAGACGGCTGTTCTGAGTGGTCATGTAGAGATCTTAAAGTATTTTTAGGTGACGTATCTGTACGTTACGTAAAAATCTCTCCAATCGATGCTGATCTTTATGTTTCTCTTTATAAAGCACAAGCAGTTCAGTCAGGTCGTTACAACCTTCTTATGACTTTATCTTCTAAAGCAGCAACTGCTACAACTCTTGCTGACATGGATTCAATGATTAAGTTTGCTGAATTCGCAAAAGACTACTCACGCACAATCGGTGACGAGTATTATCTTTACCAAGCTGGTGTTGCTATCGTTAAAGACATGACTCTTAAAGCGATGAAGTTACGTCCAGGTCACGAAGGAATTTACAAAGTAACTTTCGACGATGCTACTGTTGCTAAAAACCTTAGAATCGATAACGTAATTGTTATGGAGTCTACTGATAGAGACGCTCTTGTTGTTAACTTTGTGGCTTCTGAATCAAGAATCATTAAAGTATCTTTTAAACAAGCTGGACTTCTAGGATCTACATTCTTCTCTAACGAAGCTGTTTACAACAATGACAACAACCAGGACATCCAGTCTCCATACTTTAAAATGGAACTAGACAGAGCTTCTGGAACTGTAAAAGGATACTTCGCTTCTGCTCGTTACGGTAAAGCAACTTTCAAAGGAAAACTTGCTCAGTCAAACATCACTGTTTACGGACAAGGAAATGTTGAAGGCGTAACAATCGAACAAGTTCTTGGTCAACACTCGGTTAAGGTTGGAAACTACGACATGACTTTAAACATTACAAAAAGATCTGAAGAAAACAAAGCTGTTTACGAAGGATCACTTGTAAGTGATAACGCTCTAATCTCTTTCTCAAAAGTTTCTGTTGATTCAGCTAAAGGGATCGTATCTCTTGTAGACGCTAGAAACGAAAGAAAGCTTACTCTTGGTGTAACTGATATTTCAGGAACATCACCGGTATTCAAAGGTCAGTTCCTTAATGCTTCTCAAGCGAAGGTTCTTGATGTTCAATCAAAATAGTTTTTAAGAATTATTAGATAAAAAAGGGCCACTCATTTGAGTGGCCTTTTTTTTGGAATTTTAAAAGTATAGAAGAAGCCCGCCACGCACCTGACTTACTTTCTTGTTATAATGAAGCAGGCTCTCTGCATATCCACTGTAGTATTGAACATAGAAAGTTGGATTGAAGTTTTCTGATCCAAGATTGTAAAGAATGCCAAGTTCACGGCCACCTTTTTCAATATTAAAAATTTTTTTACCTGCATTCAGCTTGTATTGAAGATCAATTCTTGAAGATCCCCATGTCACGAAGTGAGTAAAAATCATTTTTAATTCCCAGTAACCCATGTAGTCGACAATATCGTTGTTGAAGGAAGATTTACCGAAGATATCCTGAATTTTTAATTCTCCCAGAATATTGTGTTTCCCAATGCTGGTCGCAAAATTGGTTTTTACGAAAATACGGTTTATTGATCGCGATTTATCTCCATCTTCACCGTTTGAAGTGTGGAGCATTCCTATATCAATTGAGCGCAAGAAATTGTTCTGGTCTTCAATGATTCTGTAAAATACTTCAGGATTGTAATTGATGTCATCAAAGGGGGCAGAAGAGTCATAAATATTCCAGAACATCAGCTGAGTGTAACCCAGGAATAAGTTATATGTTTTTGCGACTTTATATTTCGCACTAAATTGCATTTTTAAATTTTCTTTACCGAAGATAAAATACGAAGGCTGGTAAAGAGAGAATTTATTGGAAGAATCATTTCCAAATAATTCTTTAGAAGCATTTTGTATACTTTGAGTTTGTTCTGCTTTTAATTCTTCAACGGTAGCTTTTTCTTCCTTTTTAGTAACTGGGGGAACCCCTGGATTGTCTATAGATTGTGAATCGGTAGATTTTGTTTCAATAGTTTTATTTTTAGCGGGGTGTACTTCTTGGGAATAAAGTTTTAGAGGAAAAAATACAAGAAAGGTGCCGATCCAAAAAGATTTCAGCATTAAAAATTCCTAGGTGTGAGAAGAGTAATTTGAAACTGAAATATTTTTCTTTTTTCCATCTATGACAAATTCTTATCAACTCGGATGCTTTTAAAAAAGATGTGGGTTTTCAGCATAGTATATGGGTCCTCATCTACTTTGCAGGGTAAAGAGGACCCTAATACTTAAGTTTTATTGACTACGGGATTCTCTTAGATCCGCCGCCTCTGATCAGACCAACTACGAATGTTAGGATCGCTAAAACGATGAATACCATTAGTAGAACTTTACCTACTTCAATTGATACACCGGCAATTCCGTAAGCTCCAAAAAGCATAGCAACCAGTCCAAGTACGAAAAACGTGATAGCAGCGCGTAACATATAAATCTCCTTTATAAGAGTTATTAGAACTCATGTTATCTACAGCAGATACTATGCCATCTTTGCATATCAGAATTTCGGCATGTTATAAAAGAGGGGTTGACGAGAGTATGGGAATTATGCCACAATAATCCCGAGACTAGACCTAAAAACCCCAAATGGAAAAAATACCCCATGAAACCAAAAAAACTATCTACCCTCATGATCATTGATGATGACCCGGATTTGTTGGATCTTCTTTGTTCATTTTTCAAGCAAAGAGGCTACAACGTAGTTACATACGAAGACGCACGAATCGCTCTTGAGGAAATAGAAAATCGTAAGGTAACTGTCGATGTTGTACTTTCAGATTTCAAACTTCCAGTTATGACTGGTGTGGATTTCATTAAGAGAATTAGAAAATTAAATATGGTACTGCCGATTATTCTTATGACTGCAGAAGGAAGTTTAGAAGTTTCTCTTGAAGCGATTGAAGCTGGTGCTTATGACTTCGTATTGAAGCCTCTGCATTTTCCACAATTGTTAATTTCAGTTCAACGTGCACTATTTTTAAACCAGGTGCAGACAGAGAATACGAATTTGAAATCACTTTTTAATGAACAGGATTTCCTGGGCCTTAAAGGAGTCATAGGTCGCTCTCCTGGATTTAAACAGGCGATGGAATTGGCCAAGAGAGTTTCAAGTTCTCAAGCAAATATTATTATTAGCGGTGAATCTGGATCTGGTAAGGAAGTTGTAGCTAAAGCTGTCCATGACCTTGGCGAAAGAAAAAACCAGCCATTCGTTGCGATTAACTGTTCTGCTATTCCGGAAAATCTTTTAGAGTCTGAGCTTTTTGGTTACGCCAAGGGTGCTTTCACTGGAGCGATGGGAAGTAAAATTGGTTTATTCGAAGAAGCGAATAACGGAACACTTTTTCTTGATGAGATTGGCGATTTAGCACTTCCTCTACAGGCAAAACTTTTACGTGTATTACAGGAAAGAAAAATTAAACGTATTGGTGAAAACCAGCCGAGAGATATCACGGCGAGAATCATCTGTGCGACTCACAAGAATTTAAAGAAAGAAGTGGAAGCGGGAAGATTTAGAGAAGACTTGTTCTTTAGATTAAATGTTATTCCTATTTATATGCCACCACTAAGAGACAGAAAGGAAGATATTCTTCCTCTGTCAGAATACTTTTTGAAAAAATTTTCTTTGATGAACAATGTAAACCTTAAAGGGTTTTCTAAAGAGGCCATCAAAAAGCTTGAAGGTCTTCCATGGCAAGGGAACGTTCGTGAGCTGGAAAACGCAATCGAAAGAGCAGTTGTTCTGGCAACAAGTGACCTGATTGAAGTGGATGATCTGCCAACACATGATCATACCGCGAGTGAAGGAAAAACAGAAGGAGGAGGCAGCAATGCACTTTTCACTGTGAATTCTCTGATGACTTTAGAAGACGTAAGCAAAAAATATATCGAGTTTATTTTCAAGCGCAACAACTATGCTAAAGAGCAGACTGCGAAGGAGCTTGATATCGACCGTAAAACTCTTTATAGAAAATTAAAAGAGATCGAATCGTACGAATTAAATTAAGAATGATGGAAGGGGCTCTATGCCCCTTCTTTGTTTTTTATGCCTTATCAACTTCTTTATAATACATCTAATATTTTTGGCATCAAATGTGCTTTATGGTTAGTTAAACTTCCAATGGAATATTGGATTATGTTTTTCAACATACTAGAGGGGACAATTATGAATACTCAAGACAGTAACTCAAAAAATAATTTTGCAGTTAATGAAGATACAATCAAAGGGAAATGGAAAGAAGTAAAAGGTGACGTTCAAAAAATGTGGGGAAAACTTACAGATGATGAATTAGATCAAGCGCAAGGTGACTTAACAAGCCTTTCAGGAATTATTCAACGCCGTTATGGAGAGTCGAAGGAGGCTGTCGATACGAAGTTAAATGATTACTTCAGCACAACTTGGAAAAATGTAAAAACTGAAATTGCCAAAGGTGCGGAAAAAGCAAAAGAAGCAGTAGCAGCAGCTACAGAAAATTCAAAACAAAAGTTGTAATGCACAAAGGCTTGAATAGATTACTTGCAGCAGAAGTTTAATTTCGAGATGTGAACTTTCCTGACGTGGCCGCTCCTGAAATGGAGCGGCCTTTTTGGTTTATGTCTCAAGAAAAATTGAGGCATAGAATATTATTCCATCTTGGAGAAGTTTAAAAACAAGTGTAAATTTTGAGGCATGGAAATTATGAAAGAACAAAAACTCGTGTATTTGACAAGAAGACAAACTGAAATTGGACAGCTTAAAGAAAGTCTTGAACAAAATAGTTTTGAGCTCTCCCAAGTCATTGGTCACAGACTAAAAGGTCATGGAGAGACATTTGGATTTCCTCAGATCTCTAAGATCGGGATCAGGATGGAAGAAGCTGCTAAGGCCGGCAACATGGACGAGTTAAAGAGTGCTGTAAAAGCACTTGATGAAAGTGTGGAAGAAAATTTAAAACTTGTTAATCAGATGTCCTGATAAAAAAAAGGGAGCTCATTGAGCTCCCTTTTTTTATCTAAATATAATTGAAACTATTCGTAATCAACCATGATTAAAGATTTACCAGCTTTACTTGTAACAAAATTATCGATGTTTGTTCCAGCTGGAGAGGCACCTTTTCTTTCAAAAATTCTTTTTGTTTTGTAGTCATCAGCTTTAAAGAATTCAGTAATTTTATTTGGGCGTTTTGCCATATTGTATGTAGCGTAGCTTCCTTCTGCTTTTAAATCATTTTTTAAATATTTTTCAATATTTTTATTTCTTTCATTGGCAATTTTAACATCACGGTCTGAAAGTTTTTTTCCGTCGGACGGGTACTCTTTATCGGCCCATGATAATATTTTAATATCGTCGATATTTCTACCATCTCTTTGGGCGCTGGCAACGAACTCTCGAAGGTCTCGTTTGCTTGCTTCACTTAGACGTTGTGTCCCTTTATCAAATTTCAGTACTGCATAGTACTCGCTGTTTGTTTTAGCGACTGCTTTTGAAGTTTCATTTGTTGATTCTATACTTGCAGTTTTTGTTGCTGGTGCTGCTGCATGATGATTATTCGAAGAGCAGCTGGCAGCTACCATCGTTAAAAGTAGTGCAGCGCCAATTCTTTTTAGTTTCATAAGAACTCCTATATTCAAAAAATTTTAGCTTCGTGACGAAGCGTCTCGAACTTAATAAAGCAAGACTCATTCCATGTTATCTCTTTGTCATATTGGTGTTTTAACCTTGTCTTAAACTTAAGTGTGACTTTTTGATAGGGAATAGTGCCTCGTTTCGCTAGGGGATTATTTAATTCGGTCAATAATTCTGAGGACTTTTACTTGCCCCTATTCCGAATCTTCTGGCCCAACATTTGCTAAACAGTTTGCAGGAGAATTTTTATGAATACACTAAAACTACTGGGACCCGGGCTGTTAAAAAAAGAAAAAAAAGTTAACAGCAACACTAAAATTTTTCGAACAAAAAAAAACGCACAACGATTAAAGCGAGCAGCTTCTGTTGAACTTTTTTTAAGAGAAATTCTTGGAACACGACTGATTCAAATGGAAAAAAAATTCTAATTACTTTGTCGAATGTTAGGGTGGCCCAACTAGATTCTAATTAGGAAAATGGTTATGCGCGAGTTGCCTAAAAAGCTACTTTCTACATTTACTCCGACTCGTGATATGCAATATGTGGATCCAAAAGAGTTTAAAAAAATTCTAGCTCAGGCCACTCTTCTTCCTGTCGCACTTTCACTTTTTCTTTCTGCTCTTTTTGTTTTGCAAATTTATTCCATCCTCGATGAAAATAATAAAGTCCGCCATTCTGACGAAGTTCTAAATTATGCTGCCAAGTCTCTACAATGGGTCATCGATTCCGAGACTGGATTCAGAGGATATATCATAACTAATAATAAAACTTATCTTGAACCCTGGAAAAAAGCTTCGGCCAATTTTGAAAGTTCTGCACGGAATTTATTGAATGCTGTAAGGGATAATCCCATGCAGGTTAAAGACTTAGAAAATATTCGCGAACTTTATAATTCATGGCTGGAGAATGCCAATAGTACACTTGCCTATAGGAAAAAATTTAATAGCACTTCAACTGATTACATGATTAAGAAGCGCAAAATTTATATGGATGGAATCAGAAGTGGTTTCGATCAGTTTAACGAAAGAGAAAGAGAATTAAGAAATACGCGCTGGCATAAAGCTGAAGAAACTTCGAAAGAGGCTATTTTGATAATTATTGGGCTGGGGGTTTTTCTGGGTTTTGTACTCTCATCGATTTCACTGATGCAGTTAAGAAGATTGTCGAAAAATTATACGCGTGCTTTTGATTCATTATCTGCAGCGACCGAACATCTTGAAGAAACAGTTGCACAAAGAACTCATGAACTGGTTCTGGTTAATAAAGAACTCGAGGCCTTCAGCTATTCTGTCTCTCACGATCTTCGTGCACCTTTAAGAGGCATTGATGGCTTCAGTCAGATTCTGGCAGACGACTATGGTGATAAACTCGATGGTGACGCTTTAAAATATCTAGGGTTTATTCGCTCAGGTGTGCAGAAAATGGGAATATTGATTGATGATCTAATTAATCTTTCACGTCTTACCAGAACTGAATTTAAAAAAGATAATGTTGATCTTGCCATTCTCACTGAAGAGATTATGCAAGAGTTTAGAGTCAGTGAACCTGACCGAAAAGTAGCGTTTACAAATTTTCTACCGCAAAAAATTGATGCAGATAAAGGACTTTTAAGGGCAGCATTACATAATTTAATTTCCAATGCTTTGAAGTATTCCCGTAAGAAAGATATCGCCCACATTGAGCTTGGCCAGTCATTTAAAGATGGAAAGGTAACTTATTTCGTGAGAGATAATGGCGTCGGTTTTGATATGAGATATTATGATAAACTTTTCCAGCCCTTTCAGAGGCTGCATCCGAAAGATCAGTTTGATGGTACAGGAATTGGTCTCGCGACAGTGGCAAGAATTATTCGACGTCACAATGGCATGATCTGGGCAGAGTCTGAAGTAGGACTTGGCAGTACTTTTTATTTTACATTAGGTTAGGAAAGTTATGAAAACGATACCGTACATTTTTTTAATTGAAGACAATGAGCAGGACGAAATTCTGACTATAAAAGCATTGAAAAAAAATAAAGTTTTAAATGAAATTAAAGTCGCTCGTGATGGTGCTGAGGCCCTGGATATTCTTTTCAAGGAAGATGCTCCTCAATACGCGGTAGACCTTCCACAATTAATTCTACTGGATTTAAAACTGCCAAAGATTGACGGTCTCGAAGTTTTAAAACAAATCAGATGCAATCCAAAAACCAAACTTATTCCTGTAGTTATTCTTACAACCTCAAAAGAGGATAGTGATCTTGTTTCAGGTTATGAGTTAGGGGCCAATAGTTATGTGAGAAAACCTGTAGACTTTCATGAGTTCGCTGAAGCGGTAAAAAATCTTGGTACATACTGGCTGCTACTTAACGAGAGGGCACCCGTTTAGACTATGAAACTTCTCAATATCGAAGACTCTGAATCAGATTACCAATTGATGCTTCACCATTTAAAGAAAGGTGGAGTCAGTGATATTACTTCTGTGCGAATAGAAACAGAGGCCGAGCTTCGTGCTGCTCTTGCCAGCGATAATTGGAGCATTGTTATTTCAGATTATAATATTCCAGGCTTCAGTCCGCTGGGAGCATTGGCAATTATCCGAGAAACCTCACAATTTCTTCCATTCATTGTCGTTTCTGGACTGGTAGGAGAAGAAAGTGTCGCAGACATGATGAAGGCAGGAGTAGAAGACTTCGTTATCAAATCCAGACTAGAGCGACTACCAAATGTAGTGAAGAGAGCGATTCGTGAATTTGAAGTTCATGAGCAGGAAATGAAATCGCGAGCTATTGCTAAAAAAGCACTTGAAGCAAAAGAAGAAATGCTGGCGATAGTTTATCACGATATTAAAAATCCATTGTCGGCCATACAACTTGACGCCCAGTTGCTTGAGCTTTTATCTTACAAAGAGCCAAGTGAAGAAATGATGGGTGATCTCCGAGTTCAGGCAAAAAGAATTTTAAGAACAGTTGATCGTTTAAAAGCTCTAGTAAGTGATTTACTTGAACACAATAAACCGATTCAGGATGCAGAATTTGAACACAATTTCATTATAAGAAAAACATTTCAAAATCCTCTGCATGTTTTAAATGAGGTTTTAGATTCCTATAAGCCGCTTATTCAGGAAAAAAATCTTTCTATTAAAAAGATCATAATACAAAGAAAGATGGTCGCTAACTTTGATAAGGACCGTATTTATCAGGTGATCTCAAACCTTCTAAGCAATGCTTTAAAATTCTCTCCGATGGGGGGAGAAATTATCATTGAGCTTGAAGAAACTGAAAAAGGTGAAAATATTTTTACTATTACAGACAGCGGGCCGGGTATTTCTGAAATTAATCTCCCACATATTTTTGAAAAATACTGGACTGGTGGTTCAGGCAACGGGCTTGGACTTTATATCTGTAAATCGATAATTGAGTCGCACGAAGGAACTATAGAGGCCGGTGTGGATCCTGAACGTGGAGCTAAATTCTGGTTTACGATTCCAGGTTCAGAAAAAGCTGCCGGAACGTCAAAAAAAGATTCAGTTGAATTTGTAACAATCAGAAAAGAGCATAAAGAACCCGGCCAGCAGAATGTTTACATAATTGATGACGATGAAGATTTACGAGAAGTCATGACATGGGCAATTGAAAAAGAAGGCTACCGCGTTTTTTCATACGGTAATGCAAAAACTGCTCTTGAAGATTTAAATCTGACTTCTTATCCGCCAAATTTAATTATTCTTGATTTTCATATGGATAATATGAATGGAAAAGAATTTCTTAATATAAAAAAACATAATGATCAGCTTACAATTAAAAAATGTCCGGTATTGATGGTGTCGGCCGCTCCACTTGTTGTAAGAGAAGCGATCGATCCGAGTCTTTATGCTGAAGTTTTATTAAAGCCACTCAATCTCAATCGACTTCTTGGGACAATCAAAAAATATATTTAATGTACCGAGGGTGGAACAACAGGTTCTACCTGCGGAGTCGCAGGAACAGTTGCATTATTGGACTCTACTGTCGGCGTCTGAGCAGGAGTTAAAGGCGGAGGTGAAGAGGGAGGTCGGCTACAGCTGATTAAGAAAACTGCAGTAAGGGCCATCAATATTTTTTTCATAAAAAATCCTACTCTTTTATTTTATATTTATCTTCGATTCCAGGTTTTAGTTTTTGCTTGAATCCATTGGCAATGGCATTTTCTATTCCCTGACCTGTATTTACTTCGAATTTTTTATCATAAGTAAAATCGACATAAGTTGCCACAGTGTGGGTTTTTGAATCGCGAAGTATTAGATTTCCAAATGCAGTCACTATTTCAATAAAAAAATGTTTGATACCTATAAAATTTTCTTTGTTTGCTACAACATCAATGTCTTTTAAAAATGGTTTGATATATCCTTTGATTTTTCCAGAACTATCATTTTGAACTTCACTGTAAAGATCCATTTTTCCTTTAGTAAACGTCAGTGGAAGATTGCGTTTTAAAACAGCGTTGAGTGATGGAAGGTTAAAGTCTTTCATCTCAATATCTACATCCCATAACGTTGGTTTCTTCATAAGATTTAGTCCACCAATAAATACCAGCTCAGATGAACCCTGAATAGAAGCACCAAGATTAAAGTTGGAAATTTTATTATTTTCATCAGGGGTAAGATTAGTGATACGTCCGTTTATTTTTTCAATTTTTAAACGAGAATCATCACTAAGAGAAGGAACCTCTTCAAAAACGATACGGGCATTTTTTAAATCCACAGTTTCTACTTTTATGGGGAATAAAGTATCCTTTACATCTTTCGCTTCTTTTTTTGGCGGATTTAGTTTTGTCATATCTTTCAGGAAGAGAAAATAGACATTTCTGGTTTCGATATCCGTTACAATTTTTCCTCTGAAGATATGTCTCCAGGCAATCGAGACATCTACAGAATCAATTGAAAGAAATGTTTTCTCGTCACCCTTAAGTTTTCCCACAACTTTTTCAAAGCGGTAAGCTCCACGAAGAATACTGATGTCCAGGTCTTCCATGTGCAGGTAATAGGTGGGAGAAAATTCGCTTAGGTATTTGTTGGCTTCATGGAGCAGAATCTGGGGGAGAACTGCTCTTATGATTACAAGGAGAGCGATAATAATAGCAGGGATGTAAAATTTTTTTTCTTTGTAAAAACTCTTCATAAGAAGATCCTGATGCCCTTTTAGTTAATTTTTTATATAGCCGGACTGGCCAACCATCGAACTGATGTAGCCGTTCACTTTTCTGACAAAACTTGCGGACCACCGATACACATTTCTGGTACCAACAGGCCGTTTATCAATCGTTGAAGCGTAAACTTCTTTTTGAAGATCGGGGTAGTTTTCAAGGTCTTGTGGTGTAAAACGTCTCATGATCATGAATTGAAAACCGATTTCATTTAATATTGCACTATCGAGATTATTTCTCATTTTTGGGAAAAGGACTTTTTCCTCTTCCTCAATATGCTGCTTAACCAGTTTTGCCAGAACTTTAATTTCGATTTCTGTCACGTCATCAAGACTTTTCATCTGGGCAATTCTTGGAATTAAAAAGCGGTATTTTTTGCTGATCATGTCGTGTTCAATTTCTCCTTCCAGAATATTTTTTCTGAACTCGTCCATATCCACAAGAGAATCATAAACAGTTTTTTCTTCGGAAATTGAATGTTTTTTTAAAGTGTCGAGAAACGTGCGTGAGTAAAAAAGTTTTTCTTGAAGATCAGAGTGGTCTCTGATCAGGACATCAATACATTCTTTTAAATAACCATGGTCAATTAGAAGGATGTTAACTATGTTGAAGCTATTGTCTGTGGCAATTTCTTCGCTAATGTTTTGCATGAGGTCTCCAGTAGTTTTTTAGTAATTGTATATACGCACAGGACTTTTTTTTGTTTTTTAGGCTTAAATAATTAAAGCCCCGCTCTTTCGAGAGGGGCTTTAACAAATCGCAAGTTATAAACTTACGACTTCCTTTTAGCATCAGTAGATACTTCGGATGAGATAGGTGCTGCTTTCGCAGTAGATATTTTGGTTGCAGAAGAAGTATTTCTTCCTAGGGTGATATCCTCGCGCGAAGGCGATGGATCTTGAGAAGGGTAGAATTCATCCGGTGTAGTAAACTTTATATCTGCTTTTTCAGAATCTTTTTGTATTTCTTCTTCAGTTTCAGTATCCGGAAAATCACTTACGTGAATTCTTGATGGAGAAGCAAGCCTCTCATCATTTTGTTCACGGGCCATATCCGGATTGGATTCAACTTTAGCGTAGTTTGAATTCAGTCTTCTTTCAGGAGAACCCGATTTCATTGTATCGTTAAATGCTCTTTCAGTTGTACGATCGTGAAGGCCTGCTTCACCTGAAGGCGCGCGTGCATCGCGGTTTTCAATATCGTTTCCATCTTTTTTAGTTGCTGATTTTGATACTTTTGATTCAGATGATTTTGCATTTCCTAAAACTTGCGCTTTATTTTTTTGCAATTCAGTTTGAATGTTTTGGTTATCTATCACGGGCAACCTCAATGTTATTTTTTGCGATCTCATGATCACATAACTAAACATTGCAGCTCTCATGCCAAAACTTCTGATTACGATTTTATAAGGAGTTAGATGTGCGTACATCCAAAAAAACGGGGAAAAATTACACGTGTGTGTAGCATGATTTCTGGCCATGTGCATTTTGACCCGTTTAAGACAGGTATTATGAGTCTAAACTAGGCATGTGAATTGCTATCCATTTTAAGAGACCGCTAGTGGTTTAATTAGGGAGACATATATGACAGTTAAAAAAGTTAAAACAAATGCACGTCAGAAAAAAGTATTAAAGATGGTGAACGAAGTTCATGCAAATGATATGGGCAATGTTGAAGCACAAGAAGCAAGACATGATGAAGATGCTCTACGTCGTCAATTAGAACTTATTCAGAAAGATTATAAAAGATTAATGACTGATGTTGTGACTGGATATAGCTTAATCAGACATTGGGTTGGAGTTCAGGCCTCAACTCGTGGTGAACTTTTAAAGACAAGATTTATCAAAAACTAATTTTTTAAAAAAAATTAGAAATAAAAAAGGGAACTTATTAAGTTCCCTTTTACGTTTTTAGTGACGGTAATCATCTGGTTTTGGAATTTTTTCATCTTTACTTGGACGGGGAGAATGATGAGGTTCCGGATGATGATCTGGTCTTGGCGCTGATTCATCTTGAGCTCTTCTCATTTCTCTTTCTTTTACAAAGTCATGAACTAAAAGTGCGAGGGCATCCTGAAGCGGATGTTCTGCTCCAACGTTCGTAAGAACTTCGCGTTTTTTGACTTCAGCTGGCTGATGATACTTCTTAACCATAATCGCACCCGCAATAACTGGAAGAAGAATAAGAATAATTCCCGCCAGGGTTGTTGCAGAAAACTGAACGTATTGAGCAACATCATATTGAGTGCTGATATCAACAGCGATTAAAATAATACCAGCGGCGAAGATTGTTGCCATTGCAGAGAAAGCAGCAAAAGATAATAAAACTTTTACAGCGTTTACTCTGATCATTTCTTTTATTTCAGCAACTGGATTTGGCATTTCATTCGTACCACCTGAGAAAAATGGCTTAATTATAGAGAAGAGAATTATTAACCACTTCATTAGACCTCCACATACATAAAGGGCCTATGAAACATAGGCCCTTATGAAAAAAATATTTTTTAATTATTTACGACGGAAAAAGTAAGCTCCAGCAAGGAAACCTACTGTCGCTGCTCCAAGAATAGCGTATCCCGGGTTTTCTTTTACGATGCCTGAAGTTCTGTCTACAAGTTGTGATCCGTATTCACGAGCTCTATCGAAGTATTCGGCTCCTGGCTCTACAATATTGTCTTCAATCATGTTTGAAGCTTTTTGTTGAATTTTTTTAGCGTCGTATTGTCCGTTTAATTGTGATGCGGTGGCCATTGTTCTCTCCTTAGTATTAGTTGCTAAATCGCGTCCGTCACGAAATAGTTTTGAATTTTGTGATTTGAATTTATCAAATTCTTCTTCTGCTCTCTCTTTAGTAAAGCCATAAGCTTTTTGAACTTTACCAATGATTTGGTCTGCACCACCATCCAGGTAAGTAAGATCATCATCTGTTAACTTGGACCAGGTTTGTTTTAAACTTCCTTTTAAATCTTTAAGTGACCCTTCTGCGATTTGCGTGTTCATTTTTTCTCCTTGAAAAAATTTATTAACCATTCTCGATTCATCTATTCCAAAGTTTATGCCAACAGAAAAAAAGTTATGAAATTAGGCATTTAAAGAAGACTAGTACTCATGCTGGGGCAATAGTAATCAGGCATTTGGGAAATGTGGTACTAGTGATTTATCTACTAATATTTATTTTTTATCTTTATATACATTTATATACTTTTAATTTTTAAAAATTTGAGAAAAATTCCACGTAGGACAACATTTCCACAACTGTTGTCCAATAAATCCCCTCTATTTCAAGAAAAAATAAAGTTTTTCACTCAATGACCCTTATTTTTTTGGCATGTAATCTGCTTATAGAGAATTGCAAAGGTTGAAATTGATTTCAACCAACTCGTAAATTAATTAGAAGGAGTCTTATATGTTACAAGCTGCAATTACTTTTTTCATTCTCGGTTTACTCGCAATGTTACTTGGCAGTTTCGGAATTGCAGGATTGTCGATTGATACAGGAGAGATGATTTTATCAATTTTCTTTATCTTTGCTCTCATGAGTTTTATCGGCAGCGCTGAAATAGAAAGAAGAAAACATAATCTACACCAGTAGTTATATAGTAACGAAATTTCTAGAAGGAGAAATTATGCAGTTCAATTTAAAGACATCATTCATCGCTCTATTGGCAACAACACTTATGGGAACTTATTTTGTTAATGTTTCTCATGCAGATGAAACTGTTAAGGAAAAAGCAGCAGAAGCAGGTAACGACACTACACGTGCAGTTAGAAAAGGTGCTCGTAATGTTAAAGACAAAACGTGTGAAATGGTAAACGGAAAAATGAAGTGTGCAGCTAAAAAAGCAAAACATAAAATGCAAAATGCAGGCGATAAAGTAAAAGACGCTGTAGATTAAAAATAATAATTAAGTTCAAGGAGGATTTTTTGTGAAAAAACTAATTTTGTTATCATCTATGTTCATGGCCTTTGCAGGTGTAGTTCGTGCAGATGAAACGGCAGGTTTATTTGTTGAGCCGATGCTGACATGGGAAAGAGGACGCGGAGATGTAAATTTTCCTGCTCCAATTGGAAGTGCAGATACTGAGCTCGATGGCTTTGGTGTTGGTGCACGTATCGGTGGGCATATTTATGAATCTTTTTTTATTGGAGCAGATGCACGTTATTCAATTCCAAACTTTAAAACGAAAGCTGCGGGATTAAATCAGGACATCAAATCAAAAGCATGGAACGTAGGACCGGTTGCCGGAGTGCAAATGCCAACATTATTTGGTCTGCGCGTATGGGCCTCTTGGGTTGTTGCAGGTGAAGTTGATCCGGATATGGCCAACAACGTAAATGAAAAATTTACGAGCGGTCAGGGATACAGAGTTGGTGCAGGTATTAAACTTTCACTAGTTAGTTTAAACATTGAATACCAAAAAATTAAATATAGTTCAACTACTCTTGAAGACGTAGGAGTATTTACTCCAAACATAACAAGAAATGATGTTAAACTTGATAACGACTCTATGATTCTAAGTGTAAGCTTTCCTCTAGCGATTTAGTCAATGAATTTTTCTCCGGAAGTCCCTAGCTTCCGGAGATCTTTAACAGATCTAAGTTTTTAGTTAGACAAAATTGGGGCGAAATTGGTTTTATGATATTGCATAAGGCCCACTTGTGCCCAATGAAAAGTGGCACCGTGCTTGCTCCTTTATTAGTGAGAAATGGATTTTTCCTAAAAACATTAGAACAGGAGATAAAAAATGAAAAGTTGGTTAATGGTTTTAGCAGTCGCTGCACTCACAACTATTAATGTGGTTGTTGCAAAACAAGATAGCACACCTAACACGAGAGTCGTATCTCAGGGCGATCAGAGAACTGTAGGTGATCAGTCAAACAAACCATCTGATGTCCTGACTTCAAAAAGAATCAGGACAGAACTTATGAACGATACAGCGCTTTCAATGAAAGCTAAAAATATAAAAATCATCACTGTAAATAATGGTGTGACACTGAAAGGAAATGTTGAAAGTGCAGATGAAAGAGAAAGAGTTTTAAAACACGCTTATCTGACAGCACCAAAACATAAAATTTATAACCAGATCAGTGTCGTTAGATAATCGTATTTTTAAGGAGAAATATATATGAAGACTATGAATAAAGATGACAAAAATGTTTCAGTGTTCGGCATTTTCGATACACGTACATCAACAGAAAGAGCAGTTGAACGTTTGAAAACATCAGGATTCAGAATGTCTGATATTTCTGTATTAATGCCGGATAAAAACAGCACCAGAGAATTTGCTCATGAAAAACATACGAAAGCTCCTGAAGGTGCAACAACAGGTGCAAGCACTGGTGTAGTTGTCGGAGGAACTTTAGGATGGTTAGCTGGTATGGGCGCTCTGGCAATTCCAGGTGTAGGTCCATTAGTTGCAGCAGGCCCGATCATGGCCGCAATAGCAGGTGCCGGTGTCGGTGGAACAGTCGGTGGGGTGAGCGGAGCTTTAGTAGGTCTGGGAATTCCAGAGTATGAAGCAAAAAGATATGAAGGTTCAGTGAAAGACGGAGGAATTCTTTTATCAGTTCATTGTGACAATAATGATTCGATTAAAAGTGCAAAACAATTATTAGAAGTAACAGGTGCGCATGATATTGCTTCATCGACGGAAGCATAATTTTTCTTAAATAACTAAAGGGAGTAGCAGAATGAAGAAAACAAACAAACAATTAATCGAAATGGTAAACAATGTTCAGGGAAGAGTTGGTGTTCCGATTCTTATGTATGTGCTGGGTGTACCAGGGTTTTTCTGTGTGCTTGCATGGCTTTTCTTCTTCAAAGGTAAATAAGTTTTGAAAGGACAATTAAAAGTTCTGGTTATTTCTTTTTTCATCTTTACAGGTAAAATAATGTTTATGGTTTTCGGCGAAGAGAATAAATATATCCGCCGGAAACCTGAACTTCTGAGGACTCCGGTCTTATAAAAACTACTCGAGGCCATCATGAAAGTCCTGACTTTGTCGAATCAGATAAAGCGATTCTTATCCGGTCTTAAAGAATTTGTTATTCTTATTTTAAAGCACAATATTTTTTTTCATGCCTCTTCGATTTCCTATTATGCAGCTCTGGCCATTGCACCTGTCTTGCTAATAATGCTGCAAATTGCGGCGCTAATGGGAACACAAATACAAACTGAACTTATCAGCCAGACATATTATCTACTCGGGCCTGAGGTCGGAAAAATTTCTGAAATGATTTTCAATAATGCCAATCAGGGAATTAATCTGGCTTCAGTTTCAGGACTTATTGGTGTGATCATCCTTCTTTTTACGGCCTCTATTGTTTTTCTACAGCTAAGATTTTCACTCGATTCAATTTATGGCGATTTCGATCCTGATCATGAAAAGGGTTTTTTAACGATGGTTAAAGAACGAATTTTATCTATGGGAATTGTCATTGCCACAGCAGGGTTGTTTTTGGTCTCACTCTTTATTTCCTACATTGTAAAATATTTTGCAGGTAAAGATATCGACGATATGTTTTTTGGATATGTACTGGCCTATGTTTTAGGTTTTCTTATCAATATGTTGATCTTCACCGTACTTTATTATTTTGCTCCCTCCAGGAAACCTGACATTAAATCTGTACTGAAAGTGGCGACGATTACTTCTGTAGCTTTTATTGTAGGTAAGGTGATTCTGGGGCTGTACTTTAAAAAAATTGCCATGAACTCCGTCTATGGGGCGACAGGAACTTTACTTGTATTTTTAATCTGGACTTATTATTCAGCTTTCACTTTATTTTTAAGCCTGGAAGGTTTTCTTTTTTTCCATCCGGATCACCGCCGTGTATTGGGGAAAGTTGACCAATTCTTATAACATTTCACCTTGCAAACAGCGTCAATTCCAATACCTTAAGCGCCATGACATGGCCTCAAGTTTGCTTTGTATAGAGTAGTAAACTGCAAAATGACGGGAGGTCAACAATGCCGATGAACATGGAAGAAGTTACAATGAATAATAAATTTAATATTGTCGACGTGCTGATGCTTGATCACAAGTATCTGAAGGAATGTATCAAAGTAATGAAAGACGATGAGGAAGATAAAAAAGTAAAACTTAGAATAGCGAAAGGATTTCTCGATGCCCTTGCAAAACATTCTCTTGCCGAAAAAAGAGCGGTGTATGCCCCATTATTAAAAGTAAAAGATCTTCGCAAAGATATTATAGAAGGTGAAATTGAGCATGGAATTGTTGATGCAAAAGTAAAAATGCTCACAGTTAAATTAACAGGACTACGTTCATTGGGTGAAGAACTGGAAATTGAAATGAAAGTACTTGCTGAATTACTAGAACACCATATCAAGGAAGAAGAAGAGGAAATGTTTCCCAAAATGAAAAAAGACCTTGATAAAGTAATTCTTAATGAAATGGGATTTCAGTTTATGAAACTAAGAAATTTCAGTGAAAAAGATTTACGTCATTATCCGAAACTTCAAAAAGAAGTAACAGGACTTAAAAAACTTGGACACAGAATTTCCGGTAATTTTATAGCGAAAGTTCAAAAGCATGTGACGGCCGCTGGTCATCACGTAGGATAGAGGATTTAACAGGAGAGAGATTTATGAAAAGATACATATTTTTATTGTTGGCATTTTTTCTAAGTTTCAATGCTCACGCTGATGGCCTGGGCATTTCCAGTTCTATGGGATCTATGAATATTTCACCATCGGGGCTCTCAAGTGTTGAGGCCGATGCATTGAAGGCCGGACAAAAAAAGAAGCATCCGGTGAGATATGTAGTCGCATATAATTCAAATGGTGTGACGAACATAAAAGATAATTCTTCCAGAAATATAAATGAGCTTGGAAATATCAATGAGTCCACAGAGATATCTCAGCGGCCTTCTTTAACTATTCCACTTGATCGTCAGACTAATGGAGTTCCAAACCTTGGAACCAGGAAAGGTAAGACTGCTTTGTCTAATGTGAGTTGTAAAACTTACGAAGGAAAAATCTATGATCAGGGCGAGGCGGGTTACAATGACTGTATTCGTACTATTAAAACAGACCGCCAGAAAGATACTTCTATTCCATAAATATATTCTATAAATAACCGAGACCATCCATCGGGCATGGGAAAAGAACTCCGGCCCGATGTTTCCCTAACTATAAGGTAATATGATGGTGAGGGGATATTATGAAATCAAAAAAACAGTTCTGTATTGTACTGACCACTTTTTTATTTACAACCACAGCATTCGCAGACCTGCTTCCATGGAGCACAATTGAAAAAAACTTCATTGATCAAAAACTAAATTCAAAAGCTTTAAGTCACGTTAAATGTTTTTTTGAAAAACATGGCGATACAGTATTTCAGAAAACGATTTCTCAAATTGGCGGTGACAACCGTTGTTCGGGAAATCCAAATATAACTCTTGATTCAAAAAGAATTTTTGCAATTGTAGATTACACAGCATCAGGACACGACAGAAGAATGTTCATCGTCGACAGACAGACCGGTGAGATCTCTAAAATGGCTGCGGCCCATGGCAGATACAATGCCAGCATGATCAATACACATCTATCTACGAATAAAAACACATTGAAAGTTGCAAAGTATTTCAGCAATGAAATCGGTTCAAATGCTTCTTCATCAGGTTTTTATGTTGCAGGAACTGAGTACGAAGGCAAGTTCGGCAGAAGCCTGGTAATTCATGGCCTGGAAAAAGATATCAATGATAAGGCGTGTGAAAGGTCTACTATTATTCATCCGCATTCTATGGTCACTAAAGATATGGCAGCAGTTATGTCCAGTGGCTGCATTATGGTGAGTAAAGCGACAATTACCAACGCAATTAATGTTCTTGAAGGCTCGAACATGGCCACTAATGAAGAAGAGAAATATGGTGGTGTTGTTTTTATCTATGGCCCACGCGAAGAAAAGTGGAATGCTGAGACGTGCGAAGGAAATTTTAATATTTAAATCATTTGCCCACTAAATACTATTTAAGTAAATTATTAACACTTCAAAATAGTTTTAGTGGAGATTCATATGAAAAAGTCCCATGTATTATTCTTAATTCTGAGTACGTCTTTATTCTTTAACGCTCATGCTGCTGAAGGAATGAAACCAGGTTTGTGGGAGCATAGCTTCACAATGAAAAGCCAAAGTGGAAAAGTTGAAAAAGCGATGGCCGATATGAAAAAACAAATGGCCAGCATGCCTGCTGAACAGCGCAAAATGGTAGAAGAGATGATGGCAAAACAAGGCCTGTCTATTGGTGCCGGAAAACCAAGAACGGTAAAGGTTTGTATTTCGAAAGAGCAGGCCGAAAAAATGGACATTCCTACAAGTCAGAATGAAAACTGTAAAAATGAAATCACAAAACGTACGGCAACAAATGTAAGTATGAAATTTACATGTTCTGGTACACCAAAGAGTGATGGAACTGCAGATTTTACTCTTAAGGGGCCGACTGCTTACACTGGAAAAGCAGTTATTAATATGACGACTAAAGAAGGGGCTCCAGACCGCATGGATATGGACTCTTCAGGCAAGTGGCTCGCTGCTGATTGTGGAGATATTAAACCACTTCCAACTAAAAAATAATTTCACAATCTCTAGCTAGTTTGCGCACCATTGTGTATCTTTTGGTGCCATGCTAGCTAGTTTCAAAACCTTTTTTTTCTTCAACGTCACACCCCTTGTAAAAAAGGGCCGAAAAAAAATACTTACATTCGATGATCTCCTTCCAATTCCTCCGGAAGTAAAAATTGTAAGAACGGATTATGTACAGCCGATCGATCTTTCATCGCAAAGAAAATTTTTATCTGCATTAGTGATGGAACAGAAAAAACTCGTATTCAGAGCGTGGTCTTTTTATATTCTTGGAACTCTTGCAAGTCTTGCCACTCCATTTTTCGTAAACCAGTTCATCACACGACTTACAAAAATGACTCAGGGACAGGAAACTTATCACACGATTATTCCGGTTGCGATTGGTATCGGATGCATCGGCATAGTTATGGGTATCGGATATCAGCATAACTTTTATGCGACTCTGAGAGCGAACGTAAAAATCACTGCACGATTAAACAGACTTATTTTTGAAGCGGCCTTGAAGCTTTCACAGAAGGCGAGACAAAATGCCAATGTGGGAGATGTCGTCAATCACATGAGCTCTGATAGTGAAGCTATTTCAGATGTGCCAATGTTGCTGGGAGATGTGGGATGGGCCACATTGCTGCTTACCGGATCAATCTCGATGCTGTTTTATTATCTGGGATGGACGGCGTTCATTGCAGTTGGTGTCTTGTTAATCCTCACACCTGTTACGAGAAAAATTGCAAAAAACTTTATACATCTAGAAGATGAAATGATGAAGAAGCGCGATCATCGCGTAACTTTAATGGGCCAGATTCTTCAGTCGATGAGACTTGTAAAATATTTTGTCTGGGAAAAAGAAATTTCCAACCAGATTGGTCTGGTGCGCGCTGAAGAAGTGAAGGCCAGAAGAAGCCTGGCCAAAGCTGAAATGCTTTCGGGACTAAGCTTCCTTGCCATTTCAACACTGGTTTTATTCATCGCTCTTGGGGTGCATGTACTCAGAGGGAAAACTCTGACTCCGGCACTTGTCCTTACCTGCGTTTCACTTTTTGGATTACTACAGGAGCCGATCAGCCATCTGCCGGGAGTATTGTCGAGACTGATCAATGCATGGGTTTCGGCAAAAAGAATTATTACGTTTTTAGATTCTGATAAAGTGGCCGGGCATACTATTGCTGGAGAGTCAGATCTTCAGGATTCAATCATACGTTTTGATAATGTCACTTATAAAAGTGACAGTGGAAGTTTTGAATTAAACGATTTGAACTTCGATATTAAAAAAGGATCAACTGTTGCTATCGTCGGTGAAGTCGGATCCGGAAAAACAACAATTATTCAACTCATCCTGCAGGAAATGAAACCACTCAGTGGCGGAGTGTTTCTTGCGAGTGATGAAATCGGTTATGTCAGTCAGGAAAGTTACATCATGAACGCCAATGTTCTTGAAAACCTGAAAATGGGCAAAGAGAACATTACTGAAACGAAAATTAATGAAGCACTTTTTATTACTTCAATGGAAAGGGATATCGAATCTCTACCCGGTGGATTACTGACTGAGATCGGTGAAAAAGGTGTCAACCTGAGCGGTGGACAAAAACAAAGAGTTTCTCTTGGAAGATGCTACATTCAGGACCCGCAGATTGTACTTCTTGATGATCCTTTATCAGCAGTTGACGTTCACACAGAAAAACAGCTGGTGAAAAATTTAATTTTAGGTGCATGGAAAAATAAAACTATAATCATTGCGACTCATAGACTCGAAGCTCTTAATCAGTTTGATAGAATACTTTTTTTAAAAAACGGAGCGATTGCGGCCGACGGAAATTTGGCACAATTAATTTCCGGGAATGAAGATTTTAAGCATTTTTATTCGCATCATCTTGATGTTCATTCCAATGAAAAAGATTCTGAGCTTGCCGCTTCTATTGCAGGGGACTCTGCTAAAACTGAAACGAGATTGATGAGTGATGAAGACAGGGAAGAAGGGGCCGTGAAAGGTTCACTTTACTGGGACTACGTTAAAGCATTGGGTGGCGATGGAAAAAGTCAGAAACTGATTATCGTAACACTTATTTTGGGTGTTCTTGGTATTTCTGTTTTTCCATTATTCAATCAATGGTGGTTAAGCTGGTTTTCTGCACATCCGGAAAAAATCACAGCTACCAGGGGCGTGCTTGTATACGGCGGGATTGCACTTATAAGTTTAACTTTCAACTTGAGCAACCAGATGTTCTGGCTTAAACGCGGAATCAAGGCAGGAGTAGAACTTCACGATAAAATGCTGGCCTCTGTACTAAAAGCACCGGTGAGATTCTTTGATACAACTCCAGTGGGAAGATTACTGCAAAGATTTTCACGCGATCTTGAGTCTGTTGATATTCAATTACAATGGAGTTTTGAAGCAGCAGTTCAGTCTCTGTTTCAAATTATCGTTTCACTTTCTCTGATTATTTTTTCAGTGCCTTTAGTTTTGATCGTCATCATTCCCGTTGGGTTTTTATACTGGCAGCTACAGATGAACTATCGTGCCTCGGCACGAGAAGCAAAAAGAATGGACTCAGTTGCACGCTCACCGAGATATGCTCACTTTAAAGAGACATTAGGCGGTTTACCTGTCATTCGTGCCTATAAAAAAGAAGCATGGTTCAGGTCGCAGTTTTTTGATCATCTTGAAAAAAGTCAGCTGGCATTCGTAAATAACTTTTTACTAAACAGATGGTTTTCTATCCGCATACCAATGATTGGCGGGTTGATTTCCGGATCAACTGCACTTTGCCTGATCTACAGCGTGAAGAACGGTTACCTGACTGCACCAACAGCAGGCCTTGTTATTTTATATTCAATGTCTTTCTGGGGAGCCCTTAACTGGGGAATTCGTATTCTTTCAGATCTTGAGTCGCGTATGACTTCGATTGAAAGAATCAGATTCATGACTCATTTGCATGCAGAAAAAAGCTTCCTTACTGAAAAGAAAACTATCGTGGAAGACAGCTGGCCTGCCCACGGAAAAATTAGTTTTAAAAATGTTCATGCAAAATATGATGAATCCCTTCCTGAAGTTGTTAAAGGCCTGAGCGTAGAAATTTCTTCAAAAGCACAGGTAGGAATTGTCGGAAGAACCGGTGCAGGTAAAACAACTCTCTTCCAGATGATTTACAGATTTATTAATCTGCATAAAGGTTCCATTGAAATTGATGGAGTAGATATAGCCAGTGTAGATCTCAATACACTTAGATCGAGACTTGCAATCATTCCTCAGGACCCGACACTGTTTATGGGAACATTGAGAAGCAACCTCGATCCTTATTCAAGAAAGACTGATCATGAAATCTGGAAAGTCCTTCATGAAACAGGGCTGGAAGATCTGGTTAAAAATTATCCATTGGGATTGTTATCACCTGTCAGTGATGGAGGAGCAAATCTTTCACAAGGGCAGAGACAGTTATTTTGTCTTTCCCGTGCACTTCTTCTTGATGCAAAAATTATTATGCTCGATGAAGCGACGGCAAGTGTAGATGTCGTTTCAGATGCAAAAATACAAAGAGTTCTTCGACGTGAACTAAAAGATAAAACGGTTCTGGTTATTGCCCACAGGCTTGGTACAGTGGCCGATCTTGATTACCTGATGGTGATGAATGATGGAAGACTTGAATCTTTTAAGAAACCTAATGAAGCTTTAATAAAAGAGCAGGCGAGTGAATTTGGTTTAGTGGATGAAGTCGAAGTTTTATAATTACTTTTCCGGCAGCTCAACTGTGAATGTTGATCCCTGACCGATAATACTTTCCACATAAATTTTACCACGGTGAGCTTCGACGATCTGAGTGCAGATGTAGAGTCCAAGACCAAGGCCCCCGATATTTTGTTTATCGCTGACTCGTTCAAAACGCTTAAAGATTCTGTCCTGATTCTCCAGTGAAATTCCTGGCCCCTGATCAGTCACCTGAATCTTGATCGTGGAATCAATTTTAGTAAGCTTGATGGTCACAGGTTTTTTCGGTGCATATTTAGCTGCATTGGTCAGCAGGTTGATGATGACCTGTTCGATCCTCACTTTGTCCCAAAGGCCCATCATGTCGCCTTCAATGACGACTTCAACATTCGAATCAGAAATTTTGAATTGCTGTGAATACTGAGAGACCACTTCGTTGATCATCTCTTTCATGCTGAAATGTTCTTTGTTTAAAGAAAGTTTTCCTGCAGAAATTCTTGTTACGTCCAGCAGGTCGTCGATTAAAACTGAAAGTCTTGTGATTTGTCTATCAGATGTTTCCACCATTTTTATAAGCCGTTCAGGAGTGAGGTTACCAGAGTCTTTTCCGAGTTGTCTTGCGACTGCCTGGATCTGCATTTTTAGAGGAGTAAGAGGTGTTCGCAATTCATGTGAAGCAATCGATAAGAATTCATCGCGGACTTCAATCGCTTTTCTGGCATCATCATAAAGCTGGGATCTGTGAACGGCCTGAGCACACTGACGTGCAAGTGCAATCATAAAATCTTTTTCGTATTGGTCAAAAATTTTGTTTATTGAAAAACTGAATGTCACAGTTCCCAGTGCTTTTCCCTGAATAATTAATGGAAGGTAAGCGATGGAGAATTCTCCCATACGAGAGCGGTCTTCGAGATCCTTATAACGTGAGAGTTGGTCAGATGTTGTGAAAATAGCTTCACCTGTGCGAGCAACTTCGGCAGAAGGAATATCCAAGGAAATCGGAAATTTTTTATATTTTTCTGCAGTCTCGTCATCGTAGCCTACGAGTCTTTTTACTTCCATGTAACCTTTTTCTTCAGAAACGATTGATATGGATCCGGCAGAAGCTTCCATCGATTCAAAGGCCTGCTTGAAGACAACATCAAATACCTGATCCGGTGTCAGCGCTTCAGAAAAAGATTCGGTAATACTTTGCAGGCGTGATGTTCTGTCGATCGCTCTGTTGAGCTGGCGTTGACCGGCATCAAGTGAAGTAATCATTTTATTGAACGCATAAGTTACGCGTCCGATTTCATCATGAGCGAGGATGGGGGCTTGATAAGTTGTATTACCCTGGCCGACTTTTACTGTGGCCTCAAGGAGATTGAGAATGGACCTGGCCGCATTTCTTGCAATTGCCCAGCCGATGGTTGCGACAAAAGTTAAAAAGAGAATGCAAAGACCGATAGCAATTAATAGAGGGCGGTAACGGTTTTTGTAAATGGAAGAAAAAATTCCTTCATTTTGTTTGTTGATGTGAATCTGGATTTTACGAAGTATTTCTTTGGCGTCCATCAGGTACTGACTCGCCACCAGAAGATCTGCATTTAGTTCTTCAATCTGTACCTGACTTGAAATCTGGTGAAGGTTTTTTAGTTTTTTGAAAATAATTTCGTGGCTCATTTCGAGATGATCAAGAGCATCGATTGATTCATTAAGAAATTTCGTCAGGACAACGTCGTCTCTCGATTGAAGGACACTGTCGAACAATAAACGTTTTGTTACTTTTAAATTTTCTTCAAATTTATAACGAAGTTCACTTACGTCTTTTCTTACGAAAATAACGTTCATATTTTGCTCTGTAGAGTTCAAACTTTCTATGGCCTGTGTGTTGAGACTCAAGAGATTATTGGCCGTGCTTAAAGTCTGGATGTCTTCCAGCTGATGAACATTGGAAACATAGATTGCAAGAAAACATAATAGAATAAAGACGATGATCGAAATCATTACTGAGCGAAGTCGTTTTACGATGGAAGAATTTTGTACGAAAGATGGGCGATCCATTACTGCTTGCCCTCGCTGTTTGTGACAGTGATGCGCTTAACGGTTTTAGGTATAACAAACTTGCTTGAAACGTAACCAATACCACCAGAAAATCTGGATACCATACTCACCATCATTGAATCTGAGGTGATCTGGATGGGAGCAATGTTTCCGGTATAAATTTTTTCACCTATCCAATAGAGCTCAATTTCTCTCGATGTTTTTTTAATGTATTTTTTCAAGAATAGTTTGCGATTATTATTTTCGTCGCGGTGGTCAAAAAAACGAACTGCGTTACCATCTTTCCAGTTGCGCTCTTTTTTTATAAAAAAAGCATTCAGCTCTTCATTGGTAATTGAGTTGACAGGGTTTTTTGCATTAATAATGACAGTCACATCAGCTGCGGATACCTGCGTACAGACGAGCATCATGATGGCCATGAATAGGAGGAATTTCAGAGTAATAATTCTCACTCTATATTTATAACAAGGGTAGGAATCCAAAGCAATGAACAAAATGTGCGCATACCTTTTAAAAGTGAAGAACTACAGTTCTAGTGACTCGTCTTCTCCGCATAATCCATTAAAATTTCTACGGCCTGATAATTTGATATATCGGTGTACTTCGTTTTTAATTCAGTGACACTTTTTAAGAGATCACCCTGAAGATTATTGTTGATTAAAAATTCGCGCAGTTCATCGCGGGAAATTTTAGGTCCTTCATGTTTAGGTGGAGTTGCTTTTTCTTTTTTTGATCCGCTAAATAATTCGAAAATCGTTTTCATTCTATCACCGGCGTTAGTGCTCAAACCCTCATGGTTAAAGCGTACATAAATATCATACTACTTTAGTTTGAGAGACTGCAACTATGGTCTTTTTACAGACCCGCTGCAGACTCATCTTACTGTAAATCCATTATTTCCCAGCTACAGAGAGCTCACTGAACTTAATAAGAGGGGCAAACATTCCACGCGAGTGATTGTGCTGGAGATCTCTTCCCATGCACTTGATGCCCGTTAAAAGCTTGTTAAAATTTCCTGCGATCGTGATGCCTTTTACTGGTTGAATTCTTTTTCCGTTTTTACAAAGGTAACCACTGGCACCGAAAGAAAATTCACCTGATACACTGTCAGATCCGGGGCCGATTCCCATCACATCGACCACTTCGAGATAAGTACCATCAGTGACTTCATCTCTGGAGCTTGTTCCCGGTTTGATAAGCCAGTTGCTTCCTGAAACACCTAGAGCAGACTTTGCTCCGCGGGCAGCGTGGCCGGTTGTTGTCGTTTTATAATAATTTGCCGTTGCAGTGTTGTGAAAAAAAGATTTAAGAACACCGTTATCAATCAATGTTAAATCTTTTTTCAGAACACCTTCACTATCTACATGCTGCTTAAAAAAAGCATCGGCATAAAGGGGAGAGTCGATCATTGTAAAGCGGGCATCAGCGACAGTCTGGTTTAATTTATTTTCCCATGGATTGGTTTTTTCAATGGCCTCTTTAGCTGAAAAACAACTAGAGAAAGCACCGAGAATCTCGCTTAAAACTTCTGTATCGAAAACCACATCGTATTTTCCTGTGGCAACAGGTTTTGCGTTCATCCAGTTTACTGCATGCTCAAGAGTTTCTTCGATGCATTTATTCAGGTCCATCTTTGCCAGTGAGCGCTCCTGCATTGAAGAGTAGTGCATCGAAGTGATGTCGCCTTCTTTTAATAAAGCAGAAGTGTAGCCGCTTAAATAACTTTCGCCTTCTTCCGTATAAGTTCCCAGCGAGTTCATGTAATAGCTTTGAGATTCAGCAACAGATAGTCCGTTATAAGGGACAGCTGTAATGCGCGGATCTCTTTTTCTGATTTCACTTTCAAGTTTTAGTGCGAATTCAATTTTTTCTTCCGTTGAGCTCATATCTTTATCTGTACTTTTTTTAACGAAGTCAGATGCATTTTTTACCTGAATCGATTCAAACTCATTTACGTCAGAGTAGTCTGCATTTTCCAGTGAGCTTTTCACTGCAAAGTTAATTGCGTCTTCGTCGAAACTTTCAGAATAAGATAGACCTATTTTTTTATTTTTAATGACCCTGATTCCAAGTACAGAAGTTTTTGCGACCTTAAATTTTTCGAGCTTAGCATCCTGTGCTGAAAAATTCATTGAATCTCCATTGCTGATAATCACATCACAAGCATCAGCTCCGGAGTTCATTGCGCGATCAATAGTCTTTTGAATAAGATTTTTCATACCTGACCTCCAACTAAAATATCATCCACTTTGAGAGCAGGCTGTCCTACAGTAGTCGGAATACTTCCACTCACAGATCCGCACATTCCGGCAGCAAGCTCAAGATTGTTTCCGACCATGCTGATCTTGTGAAGAATGTCGGCACCTTTTCCAATCAGAGTAGCCCCTTTGATGGCGTTTTGAATTTTACCATTTTTTACCAGGTAACCTTCGTTCACAGAAAAATTGAATTCTCCCGTTCCCGGATTTACTGATCCACCACCCATGGCCGCACAATAAAGACCGTCGCCCATTGACTGCATCATATCGTCGAGAGTTGAAGTTCCTTTATCGATAAAAGTATTTCTCATTCTCGAAGCGGGAGCAAAACGATAACTCTGTCTTCTGCCTGAACCTGTTCTCGCGTGGCCGGTTTTCATATTTCCGATTTTATCGCAGATAAAGTTTTCAAGAATCCCGTTTTTAATTAACTGTGTTCTTTGTGTCGGCATTCCTTCGTCATCAATCGAAAGACTTCCCCACATATTTTCGTTGGTCCCATCATCCACTGCACTCACTGCTGAGTGTGCGATCATTTCACCTTTTTTATCCCACAACACTGAAGATTTTTTTTCAACAGAAGTTGTCTCTAACAAATGTCCGCAAGCTTCATGGAAAATTACTCCACCAAATCCATTTTCAATTACGACCGGCATGACTCCAGCAGGACAAGGTTTTGCTTTTAGTACAACGAGTGCCTGTTTCGCTGCTGTTTCTGCAGCTTCCTGCAGATTTAGTGTTTCAATAAAATTAAATCCTCCACGGCGTCCCGGACTTACTGAACCAGTTGCCTGCTCAGTCCCATCTTGTGCTACAGCTTCGGAATAAATTCTGATGTATGGTCTCGTTTCAGATGCATGCAGGCCTTCAGAGTTATAAATTTCGATATTCTGTTCTTTTTGTAAAAAACGAATTGATACCTGTGAGATCAGTGGACTATGTCCTCTCGTAAGTGTGTCTAGTTTTTTTAGAGCTTCAATTTTTTCAGTCAACAATACATCCTTGTTTGGAAGAGCGCTGATCATTTTATATTGAAGTGGAGTAAAGTTTAGTGCAGCGAGATTTTTGTGGGAAGACTTTATACTAAACTGTGAAGCAAGTTTCTTCACCATATCCATCAGGTCTTCTTTTTTATTTGAGTTCGAGTAAGCGTAAAGTGCCAGGTCACCGTAGATTAAACGCACACCGATTCCGGAATCAATTCCCGAAGAGATGTCTTTAATTTTTTTTGAAGTATAAAAAATACTTTGAATACTGGTTTTTTCGATGAACAGCTCACAAAAATCTGCACCGAGACTTACGGCATACGCGATCACGTCATGAGCGGTTTCTTTTTGAATCAACATTTGATTTCTCCATTATGAATGAAAAATAATTTTACCTCCAATCGAGTCATAATGTTAATGACTATTTTTACAGTTTATGAGTGAGCTGGATGATCGGGTATTGAGCTAATTTCAAACATGTGTCTTGTCAATGTCCTTTAGATAATCTTAATATTTTCAAACTGTCACAATAGTGACGGGTGCAATTGAGATTATACTTGTATAACTTTAAGTGGAGATGCAAGTCTCATTCAAAAATACCTGCCATCTCATGCAATATTTCGAATAATTTTTATCAATTTTATTGACGAGAAAAACTGCTTGGAAGTCACAAATAATTATAGAGATTCAATGGAGCTGCATGAGTTTTTCATGCAGGTTCCAACTCCTCTTGTTATCATGAGCGGCCCTGCACATGTATTCACCCTTGCTAATATTGCCTATGAAAAATTAATCGGAAAACCCATTTTGGGAAAGTCCGTTAAAGAGGCCTTTACAACTGAAGAAGTAGGAAGTTTTATTCCATTGCTTGATGAGGTTTACCAAACGGGAATTCCATACAAAGGAAATGAATTATTATTTCCCATGAAAAATCAATCGGGAGTTGCTGTCGATATGTGGGTGAATATCGAGTATTACCCTTTCTTTGGCAAAAGCGGAAAAATTACAGGTGTACTGGGTTTTATAAATGATGTGACTGAAGTCGTGAAGGCCAGAAAAATAATTGAAAAAAGTGAACAGTTTTTTCGCCAGACTGTTCTCGATCTGGAAAAAGAAAGCCAGTTTAAAGAAATATTTGTCTCTACACTTTCGCACGACTTGAGAACACCTTTAACTGTGGCAAAACTTAGTGCTCAGTCTCTGGCCAGAAAACTAGAAGATCAGCCGCAATTTTGCAAAATGGCACAAAGAATTTCTGTCAATATGGATAGAGCTGACAGATTAATTCAGGATCTACTCGATGCCAGCTTGATTAAGGCCGGAGAAATACTTCCATTACGAATCACACCTTGTAGTATGAACACTTTAATTTTATCCGTTATTGAAGAATTATCGAGCATCCATAAAGACCGCTTTGAAGTAAATTTTAGAGCAAATGTAGATGGACTTTGGGATAGTTTAGGAATTAGAAGGGTTCTGGAAAATCTTTTACTCAATGGTATAAAATACGGCCAAGAAAACAGGCCCGTGTCGATTTGCATGAGTATGTCCGGAGAATATGTAAACGTATCAGTCCACAATGAAGGAACGCATATAATTCCAGAAGAGCTGGTAACACTCTTCGATCGCTTTAATAGAACCAGTATTGCCAAATCCAGTCATCAAAAAGGCTGGGGACTCGGATTAACGCTGGTAAAAGGGATAATAGAGGCCCATGGTGGTAATGTGAATGTAGTTAGTCTCGAAGGAGAAGGAACAACTTTTACACTACAGCTTCCGCTGGACTCCAACAAATTCTGCAACCAAAGGAAAGATAATGGATAACAAAAAAGATCTTTTCGTAAGTGGTATACACGGACTCGATCAGATCACCGGTGGTGGTTTTTTAAGAGGAAGACTTTATCTGATCGAAGGTGTTCCCGGCTCAGGAAAAACTATACTGGGAAACCAGCTAGCTTTTGCCAATGCAAAACAGGGGGAATCTTCTTTATTCATAACTTTATTATCTGAGTCCCATGGAAAAATGCTCGATCACATCAGAGACTTCAATTTTTTTGATGAAAGTCTTCTGAATGAAAAAGTATTTTACCTAAGCGGGTACACAGTTCTGTCTGAAAACGGCATCGGTGGATTCAAAAATTTTCTCACTCAAGGTATACGTTCATCAAATATAAAACTTGTCGTTATCGACGGATTTAAAATCGTCAGCAGTTTTTCAAAAGATGACCTGGAGTATTCAACTTTCCTTCACGACCTCAACACTCTTGCTTCTGCCTTAAACTGTATTTTTATCATTTTAAATCCTGTGAATTCGAGTAAGCCGCAGCCGGAAGATGTTCTTACTGATGGATTAATCGAATTAAAAAGAACTGACGTTGGAATGAGAAACGTCAGGGAGATTCACGTGCACAAGATGAGAGGACTGGAGCACTATGAAGGCCGCCATGAACTCACGATTTGCAAAGAAGGCATGCGAATTTTTCCAAGAATAGAATTAATTGTCGGGAAACTTAAACCTTTTCACCCGAACTTAACTGAAGTAAAAAAATCATTTGGAATAAAATTTCTGGATGAGATGCTTAAGGGCGGACTTGTATCAGGTTCAGTGACTTCACTCTTCGGTCCTCCTGGTGCGGGTAAAACTCTTATCGGTTTAAAATTTCTTCATGAAGGATTACTTGCAGGAGAGAATTCTCTCTATTTTGGTTTTTATGAAACCCGCGACCAGATGCTGTCAAAAGCTAACGGAGTCGGAATTGATTTTGCTCCATTTATAAAATCCGGACAGCTGCAGTTTGAATGGTATCCACCAACTGAGCAATTAATAGATGAATTGTATGAAAAACTGGTTAATATCATCAACGATAAAAAAATATCCAGAGTTTTTATCGATGGAGTTGAAGGCTTTAAGTTTTCCGCTGTTTTTTCTGACCGTCTACCAAGATTTGTGACCTCACTTACAATCAAACTCCGGTCATTAGGTGTTACCGCTATTTTCAGTGAAGAAGCTCGAATGCCCAGCCTGGAAAAAGATTACCACCTCGGTGAGTATTCAGCGGCCTTTGAAAATATTATCTATCTTCGATATATGGAAACCAGTTTTCATGTAAAGAGACTTATAAATATTTATAAAGTCAGATCCAGTAGCTACGACATTTCCATTCATGAATTTCATATTCAGGATCAGGGAATCATCGTTGAAGAGAATTCCTACAAACTGGAGGTTACTCCATGAGTACAACAATTCTTCTGGTCGACGATGAAAAGGATATTTTAGTGGCGCTTAAAGAGCTGTTGGAGATGGAAGGTTACGTGGTCATTACAGCTGGAAATGGAAAAACCGGACTGCAAATGTACAACGACTTTAAACCTGACTTGATCATCACAGATATTATGATGCCTGTTATGAATGGGCACGAAATGATAAAGCTTATCAGGGAAGAGCCACATCTTTCGCAGGTGCCGATTATTGTCATGAGTTCAGTTATATCATTGGCGAGTGCAGTGGATCCGCAGTGGAATTATTTTATCAGGAAGCCAAGTGGTATAGATGATTTATTAAAAGTAATTGTTAAGTTATTAGAGAAATAAAAATTAAGCAACTTGTTGCGTGCAACGCAGTCAAAGAATAATGCCCCCAATGAGGCAAATCTTCTGCGGAACTCACCCAGTAATCCACTCATGTATGCGAACTTCCTAGAGGGAAAATCAGCAGTCTTTGGCATGTTTCGTGAAGTATTCCTTAAGGAAGCGGTCTAAAAAAAGTTATAAGTGACACGCTAATTTAATGGAGAAAAAAATGAATATTCAAATCAGCACCGACAAAAACATTGATGGCGGGGAAAAGTTTTCGACATACGTAAATGGTGTAGTTAATGAGGCAGTTGCCGGATTCAACACGCAGATCACACGTGTAGGAGTTCACTTTACAGATCAAAATAGTTCTAAAGTGGGCTTTCAGGATAAACGCTGTGTAATGGAGTATCATATTGCAGGAAGAAGCACGACGGCCGTATCTCACGACGCTGACAGTGTTGATGAAGCACTTGCTGGTGCAGTAGAAAAGGCTAGACACTCAATCGAGCACACACTTGGTAAAATTAAGAACCGTTAATTATAATTTTTTAATACAGGACACGATTATGCAAACTGATGCACAGACAGAATCATCACAACTTGAAGACCTGAGAAAACAATATCGAAATATGCAGGAACGTATTTTGAAATACGAAAATGATTTAAAACAACCTCTCGCTACTGACGAAGAGGACAGTGCAGTCGAAGAAGCAGGAAGAGAAGTTCTTTACGGACTCTATAAAGTTGAAAAAGAAAATCTTGCAAAACTAGAAGCAGATATCAGAGAATTAATCTAAAATTAAAGGCCATCTTTCTCTATTTTTACAAGAGAGTTAGATGGCCTTTTTGCGTCTACTTTTTTTCAACCTATCTGCGTTATATGATAGAATGAAGGAAAATTGATAGAGTTTCCCCTAACTTAGAATGAGTTAACAAAGTGAGAATTTTTTTAAAGACAAAAGCTTGAGTGTAACGGTATAAGGTTAGCTTATCTTTAACATTAGGATCAGTTGTGAAAAATCTTTTAAAACTTTCGCTCGTTTCTCTTCTCTTTGTTAACATCGCACTTGCCGACAATTTCGGTGGTGGTTACCCAAAAAATCCTAATTTAACAGAAACTCCAGGTGCACTTTGTGCTAGTCCTTCTACACACCGTTACCCGGAAAATATCAACTACTGCAATAGAGATGTTGATTCATACTTAAAAAACGCAATCATCGCTAAATATGATTCTCTTTTTGGTTACTCAATCAGATCAATGAAGCGCGCTGATTTCAAAATCGATCACCTTATTCCACTTTGCGCTGGTGGAGCTAACGATGAAAAAAACTTATGGCCACAACACAAAAGTGTTTACGCTATCACTGATCCTATTGAGCCACTTATCTGCCAAAAAATGGCAGACGGAAAACTTAAACAAGCTGACGCTGTTAAGTTAGTCCTTCAGGCGAAAATGAATCTTGATCAGGTTCCAGCTATCATTAAGCAAATCGAAAGAATGTAATTCAAATAAAAAAAGGCTCCTTCGGGGGCCTTTTTTTTCGTTAACTTTTCTCATCGCTTAATAAAAACTAGTCCAAACCATTGAACTCTGGGTATCATTAATGCATGTTAAAAAATCTGGAAAACTTTAAAGTCCTAGGTCTTAATGATGAAATTCTTCAGGCCATCGAAAGATCAGGTTTTGAAGAACCAACTTCCATTCAATACAAAACTCTTCCTCTTATTTTAGAAGGAAGAGATTTACTTATTGAAGCACAAACAGGCTCGGGTAAGACAGCATGTTTTGCATGGCCTCTGCTGCAAAAAATTAGTGCAGCTAAAACATCAGAAAAAAATACCATCCAGGCACTGGTTCTCACTCCCACACGTGAGCTGGCACTTCAGGTGTCCGGAGCTTTTTATCGCTTCGGCGAATTCCAGACAAATAAAGTTTCTGTGTTAACTGTTATCGGTGGAGAAAGTATCGAGCAACAAACTCGTGTCCTTGCTGACGGTGTCGATATTGTAGTTGCCACTCCCGGACGACTTCTCGATTTGATCGGACAGAAAGTTTTAAGTTTAAGTGATATTAAATTTCTGGTTCTCGATGAAGCAGATAAAATTCTCGATTTAGGATTTGCGGCCGAACTTGATTTAGTACTTCAGGAAATTTCTTCGATGAGACAGAACTTATTTTTCTCTGCAACTTATCCGGACAAAGTTCTGGATATTGCCAGAAGAATTTCTGCAACACCTGAGCATTTAAAAATTGAAGATGATACACCGACTGTAGAAAATATTTTTCAGCGAGTGATTGAAGTCAATAAAGACAATCGCGGAATGCTGCTAAGACATTTGATCGTTCAGGAAAAATGGAAAAATGCACTGATATTTGTTTCCAGTAAAACAGCCGCAGGAAATCTTGCAGAAAAACTGAAGAAGACCGGTGTACGTGCCGGTGCCATTCACGGCGATCTTTCACAGCCGGAAAGAAATAAAGCACTTTCAGATTTTAAGGATAAAAAAATCGATTTTCTGGTGGCGACTGATGTGGCCGCGAGAGGAATTGATATCAATAAACTTTTACTCGTCATTAATTTTGATCTTCCACGATCGCCGGCCGATTACATTCATCGCATTGGCAGAACTGGAAGGGCCGGTGAAAAAGGACTAGCTGTTACTTTTATCGGACATGAAGATCAGGAGCATTTTAAGTTAATCGAAAAGCGTGCACAGATCAATCTTGAAAGAGAGCAGGTTGCAGGTTTCGAATTAACTGGTGAGGCACCAGAGACAGTTCGAGGCGCAGCGCCGGTGAAAGGTAAACGAAAAAGTAAAAAAGATAAAGCGCGCGAACTGGCCGGGAAAAAAAGTTAGGATGAAATAATGACGCATACACTTTTGTCATGACTAGTAAGATTTTTCACTCTCACAAGGGCCAAAAAGCACTAGCTGACTTTCAAAAAACTACCTGTTATTTTAAATTTAATAATTAAATTTCCGGGGGGCCCAATTGAAATTTCTTTTAGCTTTTTTTCTTTTTGCAACTTCACAGGCCTATACAGCTGAACCTATCATTATTGAAATTGGTGGAGTCAGACATCAATGTACTCCCATTGGAAACGGAAACCCTGCCCAATGCTACAACACAGCCTATAGCGGTCCATTTTCAAGAGATGAAGCTTTAACATTATGTCAGGGTGCCTTTAATGATTCACCGGCAAAATGTGGAATTGAAGCTTATAGAGGAAGATTTTCAAAATCAGAAAGTATACTTCTATGTACAGGAGCGACAACGGATACGGGGCCAGTCGACTGTGCGAATCTTGCTTACTCAGGTCCTTTCTCAAAAGATGAAAGTTTAGATCTATGTAGTCATAATGCAACAGAAAGAACAGCGACATGTGCAATCGATGCTTACCATGGGCCCTATTCAAAAGCAGATGCCATTAAACTTTGCAAGAATCCGCGTTTAGCAGAAGAGAAAATGAATGATAAAAGATTTACGAAAGATGAGCTGAATACTTTAATTGAAGAAGCGAATTTAAAAGCATTTGAAAAACACGAGTACAAATAAAAAAAGGCCCTCTTTTT